>NZ_CAAAFR010000040.1:0-68562 GCF_900634745.1 Protofrankia symbiont of Coriaria ruscifolia | reverse complement strand
CCCCCCGCTCTCCCCGGCCCCGCATGTCAGCGGGCCGCTTCCCGCTATGGCGTCCCCAGCTCCGGCAGCCGCCGGGGGGCCAGGAGGGCCGGGTACGGGCGCCTACCCGGTCTCGGTGACCCCCGGCAACCCCAGCGGATGGATCCCCTCGTCCACCGCCTCGCTGTCGACCGGCGCGCATCGTATAGCGCCGCCGACGCCCCAGCCGGGGGCTGCCGCACCTATGCCGCCCAGACGGCAGATACCGCCAATCACCCCGCCCTCCGTGCCGCAGCCTGCGGGGCAACAGCAGGCGGGCCAGCAGCCAGCAACAGGCCCTCACCCGGCGCAGCCGCGGACCACCGGGCCGTTCCGGCAGCCGGTGCGCGAGCCGCAGTCCTGGCCGCCCATATCGGGGGACGGCGGCCAGACGCCGGCATATCCGCCGCAGGGACCGGTCATCCCCGCGGCCCGCCCCGCACCTTTGATCTCCGGACCGATGGGTATTCCGCCCACCCGCACGTCAGTCCGGCCGCATCCGGGTACTCACCCGACGCTGGATGCACCGCGCCAACCGTACGTCACAGCGTCGCATCCCGGCAGCCCCGATCTCGGGGCGCAGCTGCAGGCCCGGCGCGCGGAGGCCGAGCGCCGAGCGGCGCCGCGCCCAGCAATCCGGCCGGATGCCGCCAGCGACGGCGAGGGCAGTCGCTGGCCCGGGTACGGCAACATCCTCGACGGCATCGACGTGATCTGACATCACCGGAAGCCGCCGGCGGCACGAAAAAAGCATGATTACGCCGCCTTCAGCCCTCCAGCGACCCAGGACGTGGGCCTCCCGACCCTCCGGGTGCGCGGCAACCGATCACACGCAGGGGCGGGCCGGTTTTGCCGAGCAACCCGACGGTACGTGACAGGTCCGCGTCGGCAAGGTTTGAATGCAGACGGCATGTGGCATGAACGCGATGACGACGGGGGCGGCGGCGGACCCATGGCGATGTTCGACGGCGTGGCCGTCGGCGGTTACCCGTGGAGGGTGAAGCGTGGCCGAAGCTCTTACCGCACGCTTCGATCTTCCTGCTAATGCCCGCGCCGCCGGGCGGGCACGGCGCCTGGTCAACGAGCTGCTTTCCACCTGGGGCCGTGAGGAGGACGCCGAGGTCGCACGCCTGCTGGTCAGCGAGGTCGTCACCAACGCCGTGCGCTACACCAGGTCGAACGACCCGCTGCACGTCCAGGTCGTCGCGCAGAAGGACCGGGTACGGATTGCGGTAGGCGACGGGAGCACGACCCACCCGGTGCTGCGGCCCGCGCATGACGACGACGAGTCCGGCCGCGGGATGCACCTGGTGGCGGCGCTCGCCAGCGAATGGGGCGTGGTGGACAAACCGGCCCACGACAGCCCCGGCAAACACGTGTGGTTCGAACTGGCCGCTCCGGTACGGCCCCGCGTCCCCATGGACGCCATGAGATCCACAACGTTCCGCCTCTTCCGATAAACGATCCCTCTTCTGGAACGCCTCCGGTTCAGACAGGTGAAGACCCCTCGCGGTTCGGGGCCCCATCGGAGTGCTCTCTGATGAGACGACAGCTCCGCTCCCCCGTCGGTGGCTCTCCGGCTCATCGACCAGCTTGCTACCAACCCGAATCAGATCCCTCTCAGCCCCGGCTCGTCCGGCCTGCCTGTGGCGCCGAGGCTCCTGCGCCAATCCCGGAATGCCGGCGGGTCGGCTTTCCCGTCCCGTATCCGGCTGACTGCCTGTCGGCTCCGTGTCGAAGGTGGGACGTCCACCAATGGGTGGATGTATGTGATGACATCCACCCCACGTTCACCCCACCCTCCGACTGGCCACCACCCCCGGGGCCTGCCACCGGCAGGGCCTGCCAAGAGGCGTTCGATCAGAGGGCTGCGACCGGGTGGATTGATCGCGAGACGGCAGGAGGGAAGCGCCGGAGGCTGTCGGGCGCCAGCCGACGACAACGAAGCGAGGCATAGGCCGGATGTCGCGAACCGGACAGTCCCATCCTCGGTAGCTCTCTTGGCGGCTTATCCGGATTCAGGACCCTCAACCAAGACGATCTAGATCATGCATCGTTGCAGGTCGAGACACTGCCATAGATCTTGATCGAGGAGTTTCGAATAACCCCCTCAACGCTGGAAACCCCTTTTGGCCGAAGCGCTCGCACTGCCGCGTTCACCGGCGGTCCGCGGCCGATGGGCAGGCACCCTGGGCAGGTGGATGATGGCGTCGGGTCAGCAACAATTCACACGCAACACCGCTGACAGCACGAAACCGTCATCAGGGGGTCGACATGCCCGTTCCCACGGACGTCCGGCTGAACGTCCAGATCCTGCTCGACGCCGGCGGATACCTGGTTGCGCAGTACCGGCCCGCCGTGTCCGCCTACCTCCTGCCCGGCGGAACCGTCGAACCCGCCGAAGGGATCGGCACGGCGGCGGCCAGGTACGTCCGGACCCTGACCGGCTCCCCTGCCGCGTCACCCGAATTCGTGGGCTGCGTCGAGCACCTCGGCCCGGCCGCGGAGCGCACGATCACCGCGCTGTTCGCCACCGACCTTCCGGACGATGCCGACGTCCCGACCACCCACCTGGGTGCTCCGCTCGTCCCGCTGGCCTTGGAGGATCTCAGCGAACGCTCGTTGACGCCCCCTGCCGTCTCGACCGCGGTCCTCCGCTGGCTGGAAGACCGCTGGCCGGTATGGCAGGGACTGCCGGTGCACGAACCCGAGCCGTGGTGGAACCATCTGAGCCAGTCCGTGCACTCGCTGCGGGCACAGCTGCACGCCCGGCGGCACGAACTCGACGACGCCGCCTTCCGGGACGCCGCGGTTGCCATCTGCGCGCTCGTCGCCGCCGCCGACGGCACGATCGACGCACGGGAGCGGGACGCCATGGCGCACATCGTCGCCACGGACAGGACCCTGAGCGCATTCCCACCCAACGATCTTGTCCGGCTGTTCGACGCCCATGTGGCAGCGCTGCGCGCGGACCCCGCCGCCGGCCGGGCCGTGGCACTGCGCGAGATCGCCAAGGTACGGGGAAACAGGGTGCGGGCCCGGTCGGTCGTGCAGTTCGGTGCGGTGATCGGACGCTCGGACGGCACGTTCGACCCCGACGAGCGGGCCGTCGTCCAGGAAGCGCTGGACGTCCTCGGGCTCGACCCGTCCTCCCTGGCGGTGCAGACGGTGCAGTGGGTCAGAAGCACCCACGAATAGGCCGCCGAGTCGTTCCGGGAACTGACAGCCAGGTCGATCCAGGAGCCGATCCAGGAACTGACAGATTTTGCCAGGAACCGACCGCGGACACCTCGAAAACGCCGACGCCCACCGCCAGCACAGCCGAACCAGCCGAACGTGGTCGAGCCAGCCACCTACCCGCGAGGGAAATCATGTTCGAGAAGGACGACGCGACATCTCCCCAGACAGCCCACCCGTTTCCGCGTCCTGACGGTGGAACCTCCCAGCCCCCTGATCCGACGGTCGACGTGCACCCGACAGTCATCGACCCGAACAACCGGGATAATCCCACCCGGAGCATCAGATCGGTACTGAGCGCCCGCATGCTCTTCACGTCCGGCGAGCGTGTGCTTGTCGCCAACCGGCGCGGGCATTCATGGTTCTTCCTGCCGGGCGGGAACGTGGAGCCCGGCGAGAGCGTGGAGGGAGCGCTGCGCCGCAAGATCCGGGAGGAGGCCGGGCTCGCGACCCACGCCCTCGACTTCGTGGGATGCGTGGAGCACTCATACGTCGAAGCCGGTCAGAGCTGGCACGAGCTGAACGTCGTGTTCGCCGCCACGCTGCCGCCGTTCGCACAGATCGGCAGCCGGGAGGAAGCGATCGACATCGGATCCGTCTCAGTGGCCGCTCTCGACACCTTCGAGTTCCGACCGGCACACCTGCGGACGGCCATCCTGAGCTGGCTGCGCACCCACCGGCCGTCCTGGTACGGCCCAGACGGCCTCCCGCCGGGCGGTCAAACCGAATTGAAGATCTAAAACTGGCCCTGAGAACACCCGGCGACAGAACAGGCCGACGGCGGCGCGAAAAACATGATCGCGCTGCTGTCGGCCATACCATCCCGAGAACCCATACCTCCGGCAGCGCGAAAAAATGATCGCGCTGCCTTCGGCCATACCAACCGGGAAACCGCCCCGACACCCAGGATCAGGTGGAAAGGACCTGCTCGATCGCGCCGAGCAGCGCCGCGTCATGGGGGTCCGTCCGCGGGCCGAACCGGGCGACGACCCGGCCGTCCGGCGCGACCAGGAACTTCTCGAAATTCCACGTGATGTCGCCGGCCTTGCCCGCCGCGTCGGCGGTCTGGGTCAGTTCGGTATATACCGGGTCGCGACCGGCACCGTTGACCTCGATCTTCGCACTCAGCGGGAACGTCACCCCGTAGGTCGACGAGCAGAAGGTCGCGATCTCTTCCGCGGTGCCCGGCTCCTGCCCGCCGAACTGGTTGCACGGAAAGCCGATCACGGTAAATCCCCGACCGGACAGTTCCCCGTGCAGTTTCTCGAGGCCGGTGTACTGCGGGGTGAGCCCGCAGCGGCTCGCCACGTTGACGACGAGCGCGGCACGCCCGTCCGCCAGCGCGCCAAAAGTCGTCTTCTCGCCGACAAGAGTGGTTACTGGTAGGTTGTGTAGATCTGTCACGGTCCAGCCTTTCTCGGATGCCGAAGTCCTTGCCGGGATTCGGTCGCCCGGCATCGGGTTACCGGTGCACATCATTTTCAGGCGAGGTGACACGCCCCTGTCTGCAAGCCGAGCGCCACCGATTCTGTTCCGTACCGGCACGAAGCGAGCTCTTGGTAGCCCGGGGCCTGGGCCTCCCGGACGCGGAAAGCGCATGATCGTACCGCCTTTGGCCTCTTAACCGATCGGCGTCATCCTGTCCACCGGGACGCGGAGAAGAAGATCCCGCCACAGGATGTACGTTGTTCAGCATCCGTTATGAATCCCGATCTACTGTTGGCGCCATGACGCCCAGGTGGGCAGCCACTGAAACAGCAGCGCCCGCGAGAGCAGCGGCCGACGGCACCGCCGCAGCCGCTGTGCAACCGACTACCATCCCGCTCCAGCAGGTCACGCACCCACTGCTGCGAAATCTCTCCAGTGAGCAGACGGTGAGTTCGCTCGTGCTGCCCGGGGCGCTGCGCCCTCGCATCCGGGCAAGCTGGCTACGCCGTCCCTGCACGCTGGTCGCGTTCGCCTTCGCCGTCCCGATGACCGTCATGCTTGCCACAAGGTTTCGGACGGAGGTCGGGGCAAAGCTGTCCAGCGTCCCCGTACCGGCCTGGCCGTGGCTTGTGGCGTGCGGGATCGCCTCAGCCTGCTTCTTCCTGGCCAACGGCCTGGCTTTGCGGGCGGCCAGTGGACTACCCCTGCAGTTACGAACAGCGGTGGCAGTACAACTGGCCGCAGCAGCGGCCAACCGGCTGCTGCCAGCGGGCCTCGGCGCGATCGCCGTGAACATCCGCTACCTGGAACGTCAGAAGCTCACCTGTTCGGCCTGTCTGAGCGCCGTGGCCGCAGTCAAGATCGCGTTTGCCCTGGTCCATGTGGGCGGGATCGTTCTCACCGCCGGGCTGGTCGGCGGTTCGGGCGCCGATGACGCGGTGACCGCACCCATTGAGTCGATCATGACAGACATCGGATCCGGCCCGGTCCTCGGATGCGCCGTGCTGTGCCTGCTCGTGTGCGCAGCGGTCGGCCTGCACCCCCGCGTCCACGGCCGGCTCGGACCGGCGTTGCACGGCGCGGGCAGGCATCTGGTGCTGCTCGCGCGCTCCCCACGGCGTACCGCCGTCCTGCTTCTGTCCGCCGCGGTCACCAAGGTCACACAGATCGTGGCATTGGCCACGTGCGTCTGGGCGTTCGGCGGTTCCGAATCGCTGCTGTCAGTGGCGGCCATCTATCTGATAGGCGCGGCAGTGGCCGGAGCGGTGCCTACTGCGGGCAACGTCGGGGCGCTCGAACCCGCCCTCGCTCTCGGCCTCACCGCCGCCGGCGGCGAGGGCGTGTCCATGTTCGCGGCCGTCCTGGTGTACCGCCTGATCAGCTACTGGCTACCGGTACTACCCGGAGTGGTCGCCCTGACCGTCCTACGCCGCCGCAGCGTCCTGTGACCGGGAACAGACCGGAAGCTCTGGGCGAACCGAGGCCAGCAGCGGTCGGTCCGGAAACCGATCTGGGAGGTCCGGAGGCCTGGCCGGCAGGGTAGGCCCAGGCCTCCGGGGCGTTACGGGTCAGCCGACGCCCAATCCCTTGGCGACGCGGGCGCCGAGGTCCGGGTCGACCTGACGCCAGTACTCGACCACCCGGCGCTGGACGTCCGCCGCAACGTCCTGGGAGGCGTGGCCGACGATGTTCGAGACCAGATGCTCCCGGTCGGTGTCGGACAGCACGTCGCGGTACAGCGTCCCGGCCTGGCCGAAGTCGTCGTCGTCGCGGCGCAGCGTGTACGCCGCACGGACGAAGTCGCCATCGGCCGTCCAGACCGCGTCCTCGCCGTAACGGGCCGTGTCGGCCCTGGGGCCGCCGTAGCTGTTCGGCGCGTACACCGGGTCACGGGACGGCTCGTAGCGCATCGCGCCGTCCTTGTTGTAGGAGTTGACCGGCGCCTTCGGGCGGTTGATCGGCAGCTGCAGGTAGTTCGGGCCGATCCGGTAGCGGTGCGTGTCCGGGTAGGAGAACAGCCGGCCGAGCAGCATCTTGTCCGGGCTCGGGCCGATCCCGGGCACCAGGTTCGCGGGCTCGAACGACGCCTGTTCGACCTCGGCGAAGTAATCCTCGGGATTGCGGTTGAGGACCATGCGCCCGATCGTGATCGTCGGGTAGTCCCCATGCGGCCAGACCTTGGTCAGGTCGAACGGGTTGAACCGGTAGGTGGCGGCATCCGCAAACGGCATGATCTGTACCTCCAGCCGCCAAGCCGGATAGTCGCCCTTCCCTATAGACGACGAAAGGTCCCGGATGTGGAAGTCCGGATCCACGGACGCGACCGCCTTCGCCTCGGCGTCGGTGAAGTTGTCGATGCCCTGTTCGGTCTTGAAGTGGTATTTCACCCAGAATCGCTCGTGCGCCTCGTTCACCCACATGAACGTGTGGCTGCCGTAACCGTTCATGTGTCGCCAGGTACGCGGCGTCCCGCGGTCACTCATCAGGACCAGCACCTGGTGGGCGGATTCGGGCGACAACGTCCAGAAATCCCACTGCATGTTGTTGTCGCGCAGGTGGGTGTCGGACCGCCGCTTCTGGGAGTGGATGAAGTCGGAGAACTTGCTCGGGTCCCGTATAAAGAAGATCGGCGTGTTGTTGCCGACCAGGTCGTAGTTGCCTTCCTCGGTGTAGAACTTGACGGCGAAACCACGTGGATCGCGGACCGTGTCGGCACTGCCGAGTTCGCCCGCGACAGTGGAGAACCGGATGAACACGTCGGTACGCTTACCCACCCCGGACAGGAAGGCCGCCTTCGTGTACGGGGTGACGTCCGCGGTCACCTCGAAGTAGCCGTGTGCGCCGCCGCCCTTTGCGTGGACAACCCGTTCGGGAACCCGTTCCCGGTTGAACTGGGCCATTTTCTGGATCAGGTAGTGATCCTGGAGCAGCAGGGGGCCGTCCGGGCCGACGGACAGCGAATGCTCGTCGCTCGGCGCCGGGATGCCCGCGTCGGTGGTGGTTACAGGTGGTCGAGAGTCGGTCATCGAAACTCACTCCTGTCATCTGTCGTCGTTGCTTCCCTGCCGTCCGAAGGGCCACCTTCGCCAGGCCGGGATGCCGGGGGCCCACCCGCCTCCGCTCGCTGAGGGGTCGACGAACGGCGAGCGTCCGGCGCGCCTGGGGCAGCCGTGTCCGGCTGAGCTCCGGCCCGAACCCCACCGTCGACGTCGACGTCAGTGTCGGCCCTGGCCCGGCAGTCGGCGCAGATGCCCCAGAAGGTCACCTCGGCTTCGTCGATGACGAAGCCATGGTCGTCCGACGGCGACAGGCATGGCCGCGCACCGATCACGCAGTCGACGTCGTGGACGGCCGTGCACACCCGGCAGACAAGGTGATGATGGTTGTCACCGACCCGCAACTCGAACCGGGCCGGGCTGCCGGCGGGTTCGAACCGGCGCACCAGCCCGACGGCGGCGAGTGCGTCCAGGTTGTCGTACACGGCCTGGACCGACAGCGAGCCGAGGCGGGCGCGTGCACCCTGGGCGATCGTCTCCACGGTCAGGTGCGCGCCCTCGGCCAGGGAGGCGAGAACCGCCAGACGTGGTGCGGTCACCCGCAGTCCTACTGACCGCAGCTGTCCGGCGGCATCCGCACCTTGCACACGGATCAGAGTCCGCCGTTATCTGGAACAAGTCAAGTCTATGAACGCATCAAGACCAAGTTCCCTGGTCCGGACGGGCAGTCCGTCAGCCGCTGGACGCCGGGTGGCCGCAGGCACCAGGCACCAGGCAGCGGGAACCGCGGGTACCAGAAACTGCGGGCAGCGGGGAATGCTGGCAGCACAAAGGCCACGGACAATGTAGGAAGACAATGTAGGAACTTGCACGTGGAACGAGCGGCGGATGCGGCAGATCAGCCGGCCCGCACAGACGTTACGCGACGCTTACGCGGCACCCCTGCGCCGCCGACGCCGCCGACGGCGAACGCCGACAAGCAGCACCAGCGCACCGCCTCCGGCGGCAGCCACGCGGTCCCACCGGACGGTACGTTGCACAACCAGACCCGAGTCGAACCCCGCGGACAGCTCCTGCCTGTCCGCCGGACCACCGAACCCGTTCCCCGCCGTGCCGGAGTCCGCGGAAAGGGCAGCCGGAGCACCGAAGCTGCCCGCGATCACCTTCTGGCGCAGTTCGGCAACCCTGCCCCTGATCTGCTCGCCGGTCCGCTCCGCGACCCGCCTGGGGCTCACGAGCTCAGCGATAGCATCCAAGGTCACCGCGAGCTCGGCGCGGGTATTCTCGATCTGCTGCTGGATGGCAGCCGGGTCCTGCGGCACCGATGTCGCCCTTTCCTCCGCGCGATGACTGCCTGGGGCATATTTTCTGGATCTTCACCGGCGCCTCCTGAACGTACCACGTCGGCTTCGCCGGACCGACAACGCTGTCGTCAGCAGCGCAGCGTTGTGGTCAATAGCGTTCGATCCGAACAGAACACCACTGTCGGGACCTCCTCCGCATCCCAGGACCGCCGTCCAGGCATACCAAAACATCCACCGGAATACACCCGGATATAATTTGGATCACACCGCATAACAGCACACGAGCCACGAGGCACGACATCAACGCCAAGATCTGGTGATAATCGTGCCAGAAGGGCCGCACAGGTGCGGGGCGAAACGGCGGGTGAGCGGTAGAGCTCACCCCGCCGGGCTGCCGTCCCCGCGCCGCCGGAGATCGTGACGAGGCCTGGGCAGACCTCGTGTCTACCCTGGTCCGGTGAACTGTCCATCGCATCCGGACCAGGGGCGGTCACGACCGACATGTCCTGTTCGCCCATTTCGCTCCGTTCGCCCGTTCTGTCTCGAAGACTGCACCGACAGACGCTGCCGGGCACACGGCCCGGGACGCCCGACGCGGCCGAGGGCGGAACCGAGCAGCCGGGCTTATCCGTCAGTCCACTTAAGTCCACCTGCCCGTCCAGAAGGCCGAAAGCAGTGCGATCATGCTTTTTTTCGCAGCCGGGGGTCCGGAAGCCGATCCGGCAGGTCCCGCAGGCCCGGTCCCCGGGTCACTTCGAGGAGCCATGCCGAGTTCCCTTCCATCCGCCCGTCTTCCATCCGCCCGCCGCTGCCGGTTGCTCGCCGTACCGCTGGTAGCGCTCGCGCTCATCGTGGCCGGCTGTTCCTCCGGTGGCGGATCCGTGGTCACGATCGTGGACGACTCCGGGTCGTCCAGCAGACTGCGTGGCACGGCGCTCGCGCAGCCGATCGACAAACCCGCGCTGAACCTGATCGACACCGCCGGAGCCCCGTTCGACCTGCGCTCCCGGACGGCTGGGAAGGTCACGTTGCTGTTCTTCGGCTACACCCACTGCCCGGACGTCTGCCCGACGACGATGGCCGACATCGCGGCGGCCCTCGACACGGTACCGGCGTCGGTCCGGTCACAGATCGCCACAGTGTTCGTCAGTACCGATCCCGAGCGGGATACCGGCGACGTGCTGAATCGCTGGTTGAACCAGTTCGACTCGTCCTTCATCGGCGTACGAGGCACCCTGGCACAGGTACGCGCGCAGGCGGACGCACTCGGCATCCCGATGGAAGATCCGGTACGTCAGCCCAGCGGCATCTTCACCGTCACGCACGGCACGCAGGTCATGGCCTTCACCTTGGACGACAAGGCCAGGGTCGTCTACCTCGCGGGAACCCAGGTCGCCGACTACGCCCATGACCTCCCCATCCTGGTCAACACGGGAAAGACAACGTGAAACAATGACGAATCGGCAGACGGCGGTCGGGCAGGACACCGTCAAAGCAGCGAGAAGTCGGCGGACGGAAAGCGCCGGGCCGGAAGGCCCGGCAGATGGGCACCCTGCCGGGCGGAGCGTCACCCGGACCACCGGGCGGACAGCCGTCAGCACCGCCGGACGGATGATCACCGGGGTCGGTCCGGCCGGCCCACGGATGAGGCGGGTCCTGTCCACCGTTGTCCGCCTCGGCCTGGCGGTGCTCTGGCTCGCCGCCGGCCTTTTCAAGATCGACGACCCGCAGGGGATGGTGCGCTCGGTCCGGGCCTTCCGCATCCTGTCCGAACCGCTCGTGCACCCGGTCGCCTACGCCGTCCCGTTCGTGGAAATCGCGCTCGGCCTGCTGCTGCTCGCCGGACTGGCGGTGCGGGTGAGCGCTGCCGTCTCCGCGCTGCTGCTCGCCGCCTACATCACGGCAATCGCCTCGGCGGCCGCGCGGGGCCTGCGCATCGACTGCGGCTGTTTCTCCTCCGGCGGGGACCTCACCGCCGGCGCACCCACTCATTACACCGGGGAAATCGTCCGGGACGGCCTGCTGCTCGTCGCGAGCGCCCTGCTGGTGCGCCTGCCAGCCGGTGCGCTGACCGTCGACCGTCTCCTCGAACGAGGCCCACATCCGCAGGCCGCTGAAGGGCCGGAGGCAGCGCAATCATGATTTTCTCGCGCGGCCGAAGGCCCACGTCCCCGAGCTACTGAAGGACTTCGGAAGAGCTGATGAGTACCGCGTCCAGAAGGACCAGGAAGAACCGGCCGGACGGGAACCCCGCCGGGCCGCGGTCGGCACGCCATCCGCGCGGCTCCTCCCCGCAGGGACCCGACCGCGCCCAGGACGACACCCGGCGGGAGGACGTTCGGCGCGGCGACGTCCGGCGGGAGAAAGCGGCCGCGACTCGAGCCGCCGAAGCCGCCCGCGCACAGCGGCGGCAACGGGCCATCGTCGGATCGGTGGTCGTGGCTGTGCTCACGGTGGCCGCGGTGATCGGCTTCGCTGTCCAGAGCAGCCGGACGGGATCCACCCCCGTGGTGCTGCCGGTGACCGCGACCGGCACCGACAACGGGATCGTCGTCGGGAAGGCGGACGCCCCGGTCACCGTGGACTTCTACGAGGACTTCCAGTGCCCGATCTGCGAGGAACTCGAGACCTCGCTCGGCCCAAGCGTCCAGCAGCTGATCGATGACGGACGGATCAAAGCTGTTTATCACATGATGTCCTTCCTCGGACCGGAGTCCGTCCGGGCGGCGAACGCCGCTGCCGCCGCCGCCCAGGAAGGAAAATTCAAGGAATACCATGACATTCTCTACGCCAATCAGCCGCCCGAGCGGACCGGTGGATATCGGAACAGCACGCTGACGGGATTCGGTACCAGAGTGGGTCTGACGTCCCCCGCATTCACCGACTCGGTGAACAACGGCACGTACAACGGCTACGTCGCGAAGGTCGAGGACGACGCGTCCAGACGCGGCGTGACAGGCACACCGACCGTGTTCGTCAACGGCCGGCGGCTGGCCCCGCAGTCCCTGACGCCCCAGGGCTTCACCGCCGCGGTGAACAATGCCACCGGTACCCCCGCGCCGGCACCCACCGGGTGACCGACATCGCGCAGTCACATAGCCGGACAGGCCGGGGTTCCGCACGGGCTGAGGCTCCAGGCGAGGCGAAGTAGCGACAGTCCGAAGTAACGACAGTCCGAAGCGGTGACAAACTGCGGCCATCCGTCCGGGCGGGCCCGTGGATGTCGTCCCGTCCGGGGCCATGATGCGGCAGGGCACGGCTGCGCGAGGTGAGATAGCGACTATGGATGCCGCACAGTGGGACCGCCGGCATGCCGGCACCGGCCTGCTGTGGACCGCAGAGCCGAACCAGATCGTGATCGAGCACCTCGCCGGTCTCACCCCGGGGCGCGCTCTCGATCTCGCCTGCGGGGAGGGCCGCAACGCCGTCTGGCTCGCCACCCAGGGCTGGCGGGTCACCGGACTGGACTTCTCCCAGGTTGCGATCCGCAAGGCGCGCGAACTCTCCCGCCGCTTCGACGTGACCCCCGAGTGGATACACGCCGACGTCATGGACTGGACGCCGGTACCGGCGTCCTACGATCTGGTCACCATCTGCTACCTGCACCTGCCAGCCGGGCAGCGGCGGAACATTCTGCGATGCGCGGTCAACGCGATCGTCCCAGGGGGGACACTGCTGGTACTCGGGCACGATCGCGCGAACCTGCGACACGGGACCGCCGGCCCGGCCGACCCCGAACTCCTGCTCGACGCCGACGAACTGCTGACGGACCTGGCCGGCGGCCCGTCCCTGCGGATCAGCCGAGCCGGCCGCATCCTGAGCCCGCCGCGGACCGACGATCACAGGCGCACGGCGGTCGACACCCTGCTGGTCGGGGTCCGGCCCGGTCCGGTGACCACCCATCCAGCGCTCGTCGAGTCGGCGGCGGGACCGCCGGGCACGAACGGCTCCACCGCACGCTCCCTGTCACTGTCGGTGGGTGGCTTCATCGTCGTCCACCGGATGCCGACGGTGGCGGAGCTCCGCCGGCTGCGGACCGCCGGCGGCCTGCCCGACCCCGGCCCCGAGGCGGCGGAGGACGCCATCGACGGCAGCCTCGCCGGGCTGTGCGTGGAGGCCGTGGACGAGCCGGGCCGGGCGGTGGGATGCGGACGGATCGTCGGGGACGGCCGGACGTTCCTGGTCATCATGGACGTCGTGATCGACCCGATGGTGTACGCCGACGCGGACGCCGAAGCCGACGTCGATCTCGCCACACTGATCATAAACGAGCTGCGCAGATGGGCCGCCGGCCAGGTGGATCCGGCCGCGTTCGTGGGTGTGGCCACACTGGCAGGCGTCGAGCCGCTGAGCGGTCCGCCATGACAGAGAGGGTGACGGCCACGTCCGGACGGGCAGACATCGCAGATGTGGTTCGCCAGGGGGTGGGGTTTGCCCCGCTGGACGTGTCCGGCTACCTTCCGGCCATGACCGAGACCGCCGCTGTTGTCCGTCTCACCTCCGGTGACACCGCTCCCGACTTCACCCTCCCCGACGCCGACGGCAACGAGGTGTCGCTGTCGTCCTACCGGGGACGCCGGGTCGTCGTGTACTTCTACCCGGCCGCATCCACGCCCGGGTGCACCAAACAGGCATGCGACTTCCGGGACAATCTCGCGCTGCTGGACGACGCCGGCATCGACGTGCTCGGGATCTCCCCCGACAAGCCCGCGAAACTCGCGAAGTTCCGTGACAACGAGAAGCTGACGTTCCCGTTGCTGTCGGACCCGGAGCGGGCCGTGCTCGCCGCTTACGGCGCGTACGGCGAGAAGACGCTCTATGGCAAGAAGACCCTGGGCGTGATCCGCTCGACCTTCGTCCTGGACGCCGACGGAAAGATCGAGAAGGCGCTCTACAACGTCAAGGCAACCGGTCACGTCGCCAAAATCATCCGAGATCTCGGCTTGGCCGGCTGACCCCGGCTGACCGGCAGCCGGTGAGGCGGCCAGGTGGTGGCCCCGCCGACCGGCTCGCTGCGTAATCGCGTGATCGCGTCACCGGCCGATCGGCCGGCCTTCGCCGACCCCGGGTACCTTCGCGAACCCCAGGTAGAAGAACGGCCCCCGAAACAGTCGCCAAAGTGACATAACGCACGTGCCACAGGCCCCTTCACACGCAGCAGCGGGTCCGGCAGCCTGGATATGGGAAACCTCGGGTGCGCCGGGAGCAGACTGGCAGGCGGCGCACGGCGCATTCGACGGCGGTCCGGGCCTTGGTGGTTCCGGTCGTCCCCCGGGCGCCTGTCAACGGGACCGCGATCTACGGGCGGGACCGCGGTCACCGGCGACAGCGCCCAACCCGGTCGGTCGTACTCGCACTCCCTCCGGAATCTGTCCCTCCCCAGGACCCGACCCCGGCCGGTCTACCCCGCCCGCCCTCCAGGGCCTGTCCGTCCCTCCGGCACCCGTCAGTCCCCCAAGAGCCGTCCGTCCGGCCCGGGGCTGATGCAGACGGCCAGGACGGCCCGCGGCCACCAATCGCTACCCTGTAGCTTGCGGTAGGTGCTACCTACAGTACGTACCTTGCGGTACGCGGTACCTGACAGCACGTGCGCGGGAGTGGCGGAATGGCAGACGCAGCAGACTTAGGATCTGCCGCCCTAGGGCGTGGGGGTTCAAGTCCCCCCTCCCGCACCACCGGCCGCGAGCAGCCATTTCCCTTTGTTTGCAGAGGTCAGCCCACCTTTCGATCATCGGGTGCCTGTTCCGCCGTGTCCGGCGGTGTCCGATCGTGCCTGATGGTGTCCGGCGAATCGCGGCACATGCGCGGCACAGCGTCCGCTCCCGTGCCGCCGCCGGGACCATCCTCTCGGGTGAGGCCCAGCGCTGTCTCGATCCGGCGAAGCTGGGTGTCGACGTCTCCGTCGATGCACTTCGCAGGAGTAGAAGGCGGACCGCTTCCGGGCGACCGTGGCCGGTGCGGCCGGCCTTCCGTTGATCATCTTGCTGGTCAGGTCAAGTCCGCGGCGGACCAGCTCGTTCTCGGTATCGCCAAGATCGGCGATCGGGATCGTGTTCTTCTCCAGCCAGGCGACTGCCTCCGCGATGTTCTGGGGCGGCTCGGGGGGCGCTGGATCTCCCCCGTTCTTCGACGTGACCGGGAGTCGGCTGCGGGCATCGAAGGCCCAGGTGTAGAGGGCTTTGCGGAGAAGCGCCGCCCGGGGACGGCCCGGCGCGTCCGGTCGGATGAACGCCGGGGTGATGTGCGCGAGGGCTTCAGCGGTGTTCTTGCGGTGTCCAGGCGAGGCAGCGGCCCACATGGAGTCCACGAACTCCACCGCGTGGGAGTACCAGGTGTCGACCTGTATGCCCGGTTCGGACGGTGTTGTCTTTGCCCCTCGCTTACCGGCCTGTCTCTTCGCGTATTCGGCATCCATGGTCACCGGCCAGCCGGTCGCCACGTCGAACGCGACGCCTTCCTTCATCGCGGTCACGAACTTCGAGCGGAAGGAAGAGGCCAGTCCGGAAGTGGTGAACGACTCGCCCTTCTCCTGGCCGGCCACCTCCCAGCGAACCCGGTAGGCGGTGTACTTTGCCCGCTTGGTCTTGCGGGTCTTCCACAGCCTCACGTCGTAGGAGAGTTGACGCGGTTCTGGGACGGTCGTCATTCGGCGTCCCGATGAGCAGCTTTCCAAGCCTCCAACGCGGATCTCTCGACTCGCACCTTTCGTGATGGCAGGGTGATATGCACAGTGGAGTCCGGGATCTTCGCCGACATCCTGGCCGGGAACAGCCTGTCGCGCCGTGACACCGGTCTGTTCGGGGCGCGTCGAGCAGCAGCGCTGGCCCTCAGCGGCCACCCGGATGACGCTGCCACAGTCGGCCTTGATGCGTTACAGATCGCGCGGGCAACCAGTTCGGAGCGCACGACGGCCATCTTGTCGGACGTGGCACGGACGTTGACTCCGTGGCGCTCACATCCTGGGCCGCGGGAGTTCCGGGAAGCGATGGGGGCGTAAGTTTCGGCTGTGGACGATTCGACAGGTATGCAGGTTCGGGACGACGAACCTGATACCGGTTCCGGCGGACCAGGGGCCGCACCGACAGCCGACAGCCGACAGCCCCGATCCCTACCAGCACGATCCAGCGATCGTTGACGATCTTGTCGCCTTGGTCGATGCGGCAACCGTTGATTCCCCAGACTGTCGCGGCATCGCGCTGCGGATCGAGGAACTGGCACCAACCGTCGCACCCTTGCTGAGCTCACCCGCAGTTCAGGAACTGTCCGACACGTTCTTCTACCGCCTTGTGCTCGCTCGGGGGAGGGGCCGATCTCCGGATGCGGAGTTGGAGCCGGCCACTTCATGCAACGGTTATGCCCGACCGCGCCATGCAATCCGGGAGGTCGGCGACGACGTGCGTCAGCTCTGGGCGTTGCTCGCGGGCCGAGCGGCGCATCCTGTCGCCAACGCACAGATCTTCGATCTTCTATTCTGCGCACGGTACGGCAATGGTCGCGACAACGCTGAGCAGGCGGTACGGGCCTATCTCGCATCGATAGGAGGCTCCTTTCGTCCGCTGGATCAGGCGACGGGCCTCGTGCGAGCGTGGACGCTGTCCAGGAGGGTCGGCCTCGTTCAGCTCGAAACAGAAGCCGTCGAAGCCATGAAGACCATGGCATTAGAGGAAGTCTCCGACCCCGAAGGCGGCAAGGCCGGGGTCGTGCTGCCGCTTCTGACTGCTCTCGCTCAACCGCCGCGCGGCCCCTCGCAAGCTTCGGCTCGTGATGCCAGCGTCGAGGGCCTGCTGGATACTGCCCTTGCTCGGTATAGCTCACAGGCCTTCTTGGTTTCGCAGATCACGTACTTGATACGTTTGTATGCCATCGATGACCAGCGCAAGGAACTGGCCAACCGGGCAGAGGTCCAAGCACGCCTCGATGCCGCCGATGGATCATCCAGCCAGATGGTGCGGATGAGTTTTCTAACCGAGGCGGCGGCGCTCGCGCGGCGGCTTGGCGTCAGCGATCTAGAAGCCCATGCAGTTTCAGCGATGCAAGCCATTCGGCCTGAAGAAATGGAGTGGATTCGGCATCCATTTCCTATCGAACTACCGACGGGGCGCATCGAGGGCCGACTCAGAGCGTTCGACGGGCAGCCCGATTGGCGGCCGGCAATCTTCCTGTGGCTCGACACTGAGCCACCCACCGGCCGCTATAGCGAAAATGAGCGGGCGGCACGAGACACGATGTCCGTGTCGATATTGCAGCAGATGATGCCTACGGTCGTCTTCGGAGGTCACGGGCTACCGCAAAACACGGTTCCGGCTAGCGATGCCGAGCAACTGAATCGCGAAATCGTCCAGATGGAGACGATCCATGCGACGATCGAAGGCGGGCTGCTTGCATCTGCCCTGGAGAGGATCTCCAGGGTTTTCGGTATACCAAGTCAGGACGACTTGGAAATCTTCCTTCTGGAGGAGTATCGATGCGACCCCTGGCTTGGTCGCGCGCTTGCAACCGCATTCAGGCTCTTCTGGATGGGCGAGCTGGATGCAGCTGCGCATTTGGCGGTGCCCAAGATCGAGGCTGCTGTTCGTAACCTGCTTCTCCTAATCAACGAGCCCTTGTACCGGGTGGAAGAGGGAAACAAGCCGGGCCAGTTCCCGGCGCTCGACTTCTTACTGAAGACGTTGACCAAGGAGGGGCTCGATCACGACTGGGAGCGCTTTCTCGGTACCTTCCTGTTGTCGCGCGGCAATAACTACCGCAACATGTTGGCGCATGGCTTCATCCACAAAGTCTCTCGGGCTGACGCCGCTCTTGCACTCCGGGCTCTTGGAATGCTGACCCTGATTACGCCAAACACCGCTTCGGAGCATGACGCCGAAACGGTACGTCGCACACTTGTGCAACCAATACCCCGGCGACCGCGATCCCATCCGCGCCGCCTCGCTGACGCCTTTCGCGCGGCCCTTTGGGAATACCAGAGACCGTCTCGATAGGGCGCCGCGGCGAGTTTCGTCCAGCTTCCATGTCCATCTGCCGCGTGGAGTAGTTGAACGGGCAGGGTTGAGTCGAGCGGCTCGCATCTACTCTTGCGGCGCCGTCACCCACGCGGCCACGGTCCGGATCACGAAGGCCTGCCACTCCTGGCTCTGCGGCTGGAGGTACTGCGGATCATCATGGACCGCGAAGCCGTGCTGCGAGCCTTCCACCTCCACCAGGCGGTGTTCGGCCGTGAACTTGGCCAGGGCAGCCCGCGTGGACTCGATGGGCACCAGCGTGTCCTTGGTGCCGTGCACCACCAGCGTGGGCGCGGCGATCTCCCCGATGGCCTCGTCCGGCCGCAGCCAGAAGACCTCATTTAGGATGGGGCGGCCGTGCCTGAGCGTCGGCGTGAACATGATCGCACCTTCCTCGTTCAGCGTCTTGGCGGCCTCGTCGTCGATGTGGTCGTCGTGCCAGTACGGCCGGCTGTCGATGGTGCGCCACTTGTAGTTGAACTGCGGGTTGAGCAGCACCAGCCGGACCACGTCGTCCGGCCGCTTCGCCGCGTAGTAGCCGCAGATGCCGCCGCCGAAGCTTGCGCCGAGCAGGCTCACATGGCTGACGCCGGTGGCCTCCCGGACCGCGGCCAGGGCCACCCGGATGTCGTTGAGGATGGACGACAGCGTCAGCTCCTCCTGCCGGCCTTCGCTCTCCCCGTGGCCGCGTAGGTCGAACCGCAGTGACGCCACGCCTGCCTCCGCCAGCCCGGCCGCCAAGCGAGTGAAAAAGCCACCCTCCTCGCGGGTGACGCCGCCGCCGTGGACAAGGACCACGGCACGGTTGGCGGCCACCTCGGGCGTCGTCAGTGTCGCCGCCAAGCGCAGCCCGTCCAGCGTGCGGAGCGAGGTGACGGTCTCGTACACGGGCATGGCACTCCCTGGGCGTTGGCCTGACTGTTCGTCCCTATCTTCTGGGGTACAGCCAATGCCACTTAACCTAGTTTGATCAAGCTGCGACCTGGGGTTTTGTTGGGTTGGCGAGTCTGATGGTGGGTGCGGCGGGGTGGTGGGTGCCGTGCTGGCCGGGTTTCTTGACGGGGTAATGGTTGTGGCGGGCGCGGCGGACGACGCGGGGGTAGCTGCGTTCGCGGCGTTGGTTGAGCCGGGTTGGGCGGGTGATGTCACCGGTGATCCGGTCGAGGACGCGGGCCTGTTCGTCAGGGGGAAAAAGCCGGGTCAGTGGCCCGGTCCCGGATGATCCTCACGGTGCGTTTGAACTTGATCCGGTCGGGATCGATCCCGGCGGCTGTCGCGGCGGCGCAGATCAGCGCGCTGATCGCGTGGTGTGTCAGCAGGTAGCCCCAGATCTCCTGGTAGACGGTGTCGGGGAACTGGGAGCGCAGGACACGTCCCGGGCCACGCAGGTAGGTCTTGAACTGCCGGTTACCGATCTCAGTCGACCACTCACAGTGCGCCTGAAGATGGCGAGGCCTCGGCTGGCGGGCCGATACTCAGTGTGGATGCGCTGCTGCGGCTGGCGGCTTTGATCGACCAGTTGCTGTCGGCGGCAGACGAGGCCGGAGACGGTGGCGTATGTCCGATGAGCGCGGTGAGCCCCACGCGGCTTCGGCTCAACGGCGAAGAGCCGTCATAGCGGCCCATCTGGACGCGCTGCAACGGGTCTACGCCGGTGGTGCGGAGACGGGTGCGACAGGTACGGTTATCCGTTCGCGGACCCGCAGGAGATCTGGAGCGTTATCCGGGGGTGTAAGCCCAGCCGGACCAGTGATGGACGTCGATCAGGATGACCGGGCCGGCCGGTCGACGCTGTTGGTACTGGCTGTACTTCGCCACCAGCCGGTCAATTGCGTCATGCCAGGCGGATCTCTCGCCGGCGGATCCGTCCGCGGCGGATCCGTCCGCAACAATGCGGGCGACTCCGTCTGCGCGCGCCCACCACAGCGCCTTCCAGTCCTCGACGTAGTAATCGGCGATCAGGCTGACTCGTGGATTGACCGCGATATTGGCCAGGCGTTTGAGGGCCGCCGACCGTTTGGGCTTATAGTCCACCGCGGTAACGATCGCGTCGTTGTGGAGCGCGAAGGTCACGGGCACCAGATGCGGCTGCCCGGACGCGTCCGCAGTGGCGAGCCGAGCGACCCTGGCGGCGGCAAACCGACCGCGCGCCTCACCGGCGTCCAGGTTCATCTGGACAGGGTGGACCACGAGCCCGGTTACGATCACGGTGAGAGCGTGGTATGCCCCGTCTGCGGTGCGGCTGACCGGACCCCGACAATGGAAACATGGCTGATGCGGACGTGACGGCCCCGCTGGACGGGGTGCGGATCCGGGTGGACAAGACGGGGTCCGCGGTGCACGCTGCTCTGGACGCTGACCAGCGGGCCGCGTTCGAGGCGGAGTTCCGGGCAGCACTGGCCCATGTCGACGATCAGTTCGACCTGGACGCCGTCCAGAACGTGGTCGAACGGTGGTGGCCGGCCGCGGTGCTGTGCGCAAATCCGGAGATCCGGCAGGGGGCGAATCCGGAGATCCGGCAGGTGATCGACGTGGACGACCATCACCGGCTGGCGGACGGTGTCCGGACGGTGTCCGGCGACCCCATCGGCTGACCGTCAACCGGCGATTACACGGCCCGGACAGCAGACGCAAGAACCAGTGGTCTATGCCGACCCGGCCAGCTCGGCGTAACGCTCTGCCAGACCAGACTTGTATGATGCTCTGTCAGACTTGCATGACGCTCTGCGTCATTCGTGATGCTCTGCATCGTCGAGAAATGGCGGTTCACCGTACCGGTTCTCCGATGTGAAGTGAACGCCCAGGATGGCTCGGGGACGCCGGGACTTCAGGAAGCCGCGGACTTAGGACTCGCCGGCTTCAGGGACCGGAGCTTCCGGTGACGCGGAAAGGGCGCATCGCCGGCCGGCCGGAGCCCAACAACCGAGGGTGATCGAGGACGCGACTGGGGTGTCACGAGTCGGGGACGGATGGGAACGACCCGGACACCTCAGCCGCGTCCTTAACCTACCCTGCCGATAGCAAATAGTCACTGATCGATTACAGGTAGTTCCAGCTTACACGGCGATTGGCATCCATGTACCCGGTTTGATGCGCTCCACAGCCACATCTTTTGCCGGATTTCGCCGCCGTCCGCTCAGCGTTGGGGACTCAGCCACGGAAAGTGTTTGGATACCGACGCAGGAAGATCTCACAAAACGCTTCGGACATGCCCGGCAGCCGCACGATGCAAACGGACGGGGCGACGGAACGGACAGGGCGACGCGAGTAGAGCGGCCGGACAGCACGGTGGGACGGCCGGACAGCACGGTGGGACACCGCGCGGCAGCCGTCAGATCGCCAACAGCTCCCGCAGGACGCCTGCGAGCTGGCCGAAGGCCCGTCCCCGATGGCTGATGGCGTCCTTTTCCGCCGGGCTGAGCTCCGCGCTGGTCCGGTTCTGCCCGTCGGGCAGGAACAGCGGGTCGTAGCCGAAACCGCCGTCCCCGCGGGGTACTCGCACCAGCCGCCCGCACATCTGTCCGTGTACGACCTGTTCGGCGCCATCCGGTGTCACCACCGCGGCCGCGCACACAAAGGCGGCACCTCGGCGCTCCTCGGGGACGTCAGCCAGCTGGGCGAGCACGAGCGCGTTGTTGGCGGCGTCCCGCTCGGCCCGGCCGGCACCGGGCAACAGCCCGGACCAGCGGGCGGACAGCACCCCGGGCATACCGCCCAGTGCATCGACCGCCAGACCTGAATCGTCCGCGACCGCGGGCAGGCCGGTCACCCGCGCCGCGTCCCGGGCCTTGATCAGAGCGTTTTCGGCGAAGGTGGCACCGGTCTCGGGGACGTCCGGGCCGTCCGGCAACGCCACGAGCTCGACGGCGAGTCCGGCCACCGCGAGGATGCGGCGCAGCTCGACGAGCTTGGCGTCGTTACGGCTGGCCAGCACCACCCGCCGAGGCGCATCCCGGCTTTCAACGGGCCGGCCTTCACCGGGCCCGCCTTCACCGAGATAGCTTTCACCAAGCCGGCTCTCACCAGGCCCTCTCTCACCGAGCTCGCCTTCGCCGGGCCCGCTGCCCGCGGGCTCCCTGTGCGTGGACCCACTCACCACAGCCCATTCATCGGGTGGACGGGTCACCGGGCGGACGAGCCGGCGGCCGACCGTGCCCCACCGGAGGGAACCGGCCGCGGACCCTCCAGCGCCACCCGCTGGATCTCGGTCAGCTGCGCACACCCACCGACGGCCAGGTCGAGCAACTGGTCGAGCATCACCCGGTCGAACGGCACGCCCTCGGCCGTCCCCTGCACCTCGACGAAGCCGCCGTCACCGGTGCAGACCACGTTCATGTCGGTGTCGGCACCGGCGTCCTCGTCGTAGGCGAGATCCAACACCGGCTGGCCACCGACGACTCCGACGCTGACCGCCGCCACACTGCGGATCAGGGCGTCCGGACGGCCGAGCCACCCGCACGCGTCCGACAGCGCGACATACGCGCCGGTGATGGATGCGGTACGGGTACCGCCGTCAGCCACCAGGACGTCACAGTCGATCGCGATCGTGTTCTCGCCCAGGGTCTTGAGATCGATACAGGCACGCAGGCTGCGGCCGATGAGCCGGGAGATCTCATGCGTGCGGCCACCGATGCGCCCCCGCACGGACTCGCGGTCATTGCGGGTGTTCGTCGCCCGCGGCAACATCGAGTACTCCGCGGTCACCCAGCCCAGCCCGCTGCCCTTACGCCAACGCGGGACGCCTTCGGTGACCGAGGCGGCACACAGCACCCGCGTCCGCCCGAACTCGATCAGAGCCGAGCCCTCGGCATGGTCCTGCCAGCCGCGAACAATCATCACCGGGCGGAGCTCACCGGATGTCCTGTCATCGGAACGTCTCACGACGACTGACCTTACCGGGCAAACGCACCCCAGCACCGGTCAGGTTCAACCGGATGTCACCGGTGAATCGTGTGAAAACGTCCGGCAGGCGAACGTTCCGCCGGCAAACATCCCGTCGGCGGACCTGGGTTGTCAGGCGTGCCCGGCAGCCATGCCGGGCACGCCACCCCAGGTCCACGGATCAGTAACCCCAGGACTTGAGTCTTCCGGATCTTCGCCCGCGGCGACATCCGAAAACCACCATCCGGAAGACAGGCGTCCTAGATTTCGTAGACGGCTCCGGTCTCGGCCAGGGTCAACGGACCGTCGAAGGCACCGGCCGCCTCCTCGCGGCTGCGTTCGGCATCTCCCCACGGCACGAGGTGGGTGAGCACGAGACGGCCCGCCCCCGCCTTGGTGGCGTGCTCGCCTGCTTCACGTCCCGACAGGTGAACGCCGGGCGGGTTGTCCGGGACGTCGAGGAAGGCCGACTCGCAAAGGAACAGGTCGGTGTCCCGGGCAAGCTGCACCAGCTCGTCGCAGGCGCTGGTGTCACCGGAGTACGTCAGGGAACGCCCCTGCGCGGTCACCCGCATCCCGAATGCCTCGACCGGGTGCGCCACCCTCTCCAGATCGATCCGGAACGGACCCACGTCCAGCCGCCCAGGGCTGATCGTCCGAAAATCGTAGATGTCGGCGAGGGAATCCTCCGGCCAGCGCTCGAATGCCGCGCACAGCCTTTCCTGGGTGTTGATGGGCCCGTAGACGGGCAGTTTGGGAGGCATCCCCTCGGGATGGTAACGGCGGGCATAGGAACTCACCACGAGATCGAGACAGTGGTCACCGTGCAGGTGAGAGACGAGCAACGCGTCGATGTCCCGCAGATCGCAGTGCCGCTGCAGTTCGCCCATGGACCCGTTCCCGGCGTCCAGCACCAGCCGGAAGCCGTCGGACTCCACCAGATAGGACGAACATGCCGACCGGGGCCCCGGATAGGTTCCCGAACAACCCAGAATGGTGAGCTTCATCGGGCCACCGCCGATGCCGTCAGCGCCGATGCGGCCCGCACCGCCGATGCCATCGATGCCACCGGCACAGGCCGCGGGCCGGCCGCCACGCACCGGCGGTGAACCGATCCGGGCAGGCCCGGATCATCGAGCACTCTGCGCCGGCCGGACTGCCGGTAGTCGTTCTTCGCGGTTTCTGCGCTACTCGTCAATGTGACGCCCTCTCCCATGACAAAGCCGATGACGCCGGTCAACAAAAGGTGATGGGTAGTAGAAATCGGGATCAATGTGTACACATCGACTTCTTGAAATAGCGCCGGACAAGCCTTGATCCAGCCGCGGAACAACCGACTCCTCGAGCCGAGGTCTTCTTCTTGATCCCCAGGGGCGGGCCGGTAGCCGGCCGCACCCTGGAAAACCGGCGGGCGGGAAGACGTCGGGAGCGCAACGCCCGCGTGGACGCCACGGGCAGCGTGCGCGATCACACCAGCCCTGCCGCCGCGCTCCATAACCCGGGGACTCAGGCCTCCGGCAGCGCGAGAAAAACATGATCGCGCCGCCTTCGGTGATCCGGACGCTGCGGACCGGCCGGTGGGCACAGAGATCATCTCACCGGCTCGGGTGCGGTGACGCGCCCCGAGTGCACGCAACCGGGACGGGACCGTGGGGCAGGCCGCGGCTCGTGCGGGCGTGACAACCGCAGCCACCGGTTGCGCTCGGCCTGAAACGCTTCGCCTGTCACCGGCGAAGTGGAGGGGTTCGATTGGGAGCTGATCGGGGATCACGGTCGCGACGGCATGACTGCCGCCTGCGCTGCCGAATACCCCGATGGGCGCGCCGCTCATGAGCGATCAGACTAAGCCCGAAATCCGGTTCCGACCCTGTGGCAGTGGTCACGAAACTCATGTCGAATTTTGGACAGCCCGGACGAGTCGGTATCGGGGTGCATCAGGGCACATCAGGGCACATCCTGAGACGTGGGAGAAAAATCATGATTATTGCCACATCGCTGCCGGGTACGCCGACGGGACCGCTCCCGCCGGGTCCCCGGTCACGCCCAGAGCTGACCCTCAAGTGCGGCTTCGGCCTCCTCTAGCGTGCCCGCGTACGCGCCGGTGGACAGGTACTTCCACCCTCCGTCACAGACGACGATGGCGATGTCGGCACGCTGCCCGGCGCGCACGCACTTGTCCGCCTCGATCAGTGCCGCATGCAGGATGCAACCGGTCGAGATCCCGGCAAAGATCCCCTCCTCCTCGACCATCTGCCGGGTCCGCCGCAGTGACTCTTTCGGGCCTACCGAGATACGAGTGGTGAGCACGCTCTCGTCGTAGAGCTCGGGGATAAACCCCTCGTCAATGTTGCGAAGGCCATACACGATCTCGCCGTACCGGGGCTCCGCAGCGATGATCCGGATGCCCTGGACCCGTTCGCGCAGGAAACGTCCGGTACCCATCAGCGTCCCGGTGGTGCCCAGGCCCGCGACGAAATGGGTGATGGACGGAAGATCCTCAAGGAGTTCCGGACCGGTCGTTTCGTAGTGCGCCTGCGCGTTCGCCGGGTTGCCGTACTGATAGAGCATCACCCAGTCGGGATGTTCGGCGGCCAGCCGCTTGGCCACGGCGACGGCCTCGTTGGAGCCGCCGGTCGCGGACGAGTACACGATCTCGGCACCCCACATCGTGAGCAGCTGCCGCCGCTCCGTCGAGGTGTTCTCCGGCATCACGCAGATCAGCCGGTAGCCACGCTGGCGGCAGACCATGGCCAGTGAGATGCCGGTGTTTCCCGACGTCGGTTCGAGGACGGTGGCGCCGGGAGTGAGCAGACCACGCTTCTCCCCGTCCGTGATCATCCACAGCGCGGCTCGATCCTTGATCGAGCCGGTGGGGTTGTCCTGCTCCAGCTTGGCCCACAGCCGGACGTCCGGCGACGGCGAAAGCCTGGGAAGGCCGACCAGGGGGGTACGGCCAACCGAGTCCATCAGGGAGTCGAAACGCATGAGCTCTTCCGGCCCGCCTGTCAGACGCCCGAAGTCGCCGGCATGACGGCGCAGCCGCCGGCGACGGCGGGGAGGATGGTCCCCACCCCCGAAGTCGCCGGCATCATGGCGCAGCCGCCGGCGACGGCGGGGAGGATGGTCACATTGTCGCCGTCGGCAATTTTTGCGTCGAGACCACCGAGAAAGCGGACATCTTCGTCATTGACGTAGATGTTCACAAAGCGGTGCAGTTCGCCGGCGTCGGCGATAAGCCGGCCCCGCAGACCCGGGAAGCGGCTGTCGATGTCGATGAACAACGCTGCAAGCGTGTCCCCTACGCCCTCGACGACCTTGGACCCGCCCGTGTAGCTACGCAGGATCGTCGGCACGCGGACCTGGACTGCCATGGTGCTCCTCTCCGTCTTGCTCCGGCTTGCTCTTCCGTCTTGCTCGGGCCGCGGTACGTGGTCGAGCCATCCGACATCCATCGTCCCTGGTGCGACAGCATGTCGACAGACCACCCGGTCTGTCGCCCCGGCTGCCGGTGCCGTGCCCCGAGTCGATCCGTCTCGTACCGGGTCCTGTCATAGGTGTGTTCCGGCTGCGCGCGGCACCCGGCACAACGTCGCGAACAGTCAGACGATTTCCACAGGCTCCTCTGTCACGACTGCGTCGACGATGCGGTACGACCGGAACTCGATCCGCTCGGGGTCACGGGTCGAGGCCAGGACGTAGTGGGCACCGGGTTCCGAGGCCAGCGAGATGTCCGTGCGGGACGGGTATGCCTCGGTGGCGGTATGCGAATGATAGATCACTATCGGCTCTTCGTCCTGATCGTCCATGTCGCGCCAGACCCGCAGCTGCTCCATGGAGTCGAACCGATAGAACGTCGGTGACCGCTCCGCGTTCTCCATGGCCACGAACCGCTCCGGACGGTCCGATCCGGCCGGGCCCGCGACGATCCCGCAGGCCTCGTCGGGATGGTCCCGCCGGGCATGGGTGATGATGGCCTCATACACGGCTCGATCGATGCGCAGCACGGGCCAACGGTACGACGAGTGGCATCCACCACGAGCCACGATCACGCTTACATGGCGAAGAATGCCTGCCCATGATCTGATTTTGCCCGCCTGGCGATCCTTGGTGCCACGCCGCCGGACGTCTGGATCACCGCAGGTCGTGTCACAGCAGAGCGTGGACAAGCTGGTCCTGCATGTCGCCGAGGAACAGGTACACCTCGACCACGGGTCGGCGCGGGTCCTGGCTTTCGACCTCGTACAGGGCATCGGCCGAGACGTCATCGGTCAGGTTGAGACGGGTGCCCAGAACCAGCCTCAGGTCATTGAGAGTGATCAACCAGTCCTGGACGGCGTCGTCGTCGAGCAATGCTCGGCCACCCGTGGCCGGGACGGTGGCCAGCACCCGGCGAGCGGCGTCACGCTTGCCCGCACGGATGTCGTCGGAGGTGCGGCGGCGGTAGTCGGCGGCGGCGTCCGGGTCGTCCGGATAGGCCTCCGGAAGCAACCGGGCCACCGCCGGATCGTCCGGTGCTGCCGGGGGCACGGCCCGCAGGCCGACGATCGCCTCCAGCGGGTCGGCCACCGGCGGCGGCTCCAGCAGCGCGTCGATCTGACTGATCAGCTCGACCAGCAACGTCGCCTGAAGCGGACCGAGGACTATCTCGATGCCGTTCTCGGTACGACTGAATCCGTTGGACACGCTCTCCCAACCAAGGTCAGCAGTGATCGACCAGGTGATCGATCAGGTGATCGACCGGACTCGCCGGGACATGGGCCGGAGTCCGGTCGACCGGTGGTACCCACACAGCAATCTGGGGACTTGGGCCCCGGCAGCGCGAAAGAAGCATGATCGCGCTGCCTTCGGCCCTCCAGCAGCGCAGCGACCGACACCGACTCGCGCCGCGCGGCACTTCACCCGACCGGGTATTTCCGATGGCCCTTCAGTCCTGCGCGACTGTGGCCCACAGACCGTAGGCATGCAGACGGGTGGCGTCACGCTCCATCTCCTCCCGGGTGCCGGAGGAGACGGTGGCCCGTCCCTTGTGGTGCACGTCGAGCATGAGGGCCTTGGCTTTTTCCCGGCTGAAACCGAACAGCTTCTGAAAGACATAAGTCACATACGACATCAGGTTGACGGGGTCGTTCCACACGATCGTGACCCAGGGCCGGTCGCGCTCGGCGATCTCGTCGGCGTCCAGGACGTCTTCGGGTGCGGCGGTGGCGAGTGACACGACCTCCATTGTGGCGCGTCAACGGGCCGGCTTCCCCCCGGGCCGCCACGCACGGGCGGAGAACCTGAGTTGATCTTCAATCGGCGAGATACGGACCTCACCGGAAACCATCTGGATCTGCTTCGACGGACGAACACCGCACCCCGCGCACCGCGCCGGGCGTCCCGTCCGGCGGGCTGGCGGCCGAGCGGCCGGCTGGCGGCCGAGCGGCCGGCTGGCGGCCGAGCGGCCGGCCGTGCCGAAGCCGGCACGGCAAGGCGGCGCGCCCTACGGGACGGCGAACACCGTCAGTTACCAGCAAGCGTACGGGGACGAGCTGTCGACCGCCACGAAGACCACGGTGTGGGTGCGACAGATACGCCCATACCCTAACAGCAGGTAACCGAAATGGTGTATTTAGTTGTATTCGGTCCTGATTTGGCTATCTTTTTAGTCACGGTTCGTTGCTCAATACAAAAGACCTCTTCGATAGCCGCCCAAGCCCGTCGCACGACACCTCGGACTCTTGCCTACAGATAGTGACAAGAACGCCGACGTCCCGCTGTGACCAAGCCGTACGCACGAACCCATTGCTCATATATGGCCTTTTTTGACTATATCCGTACGAATTCAGAAAAATCCGGCGGGCCGGGCCAGCAGCGGAGAGGAGTAGGCCGCCATGAACAACGGTGTCAGCTGGGGCTGAAACCAGAACGAAATGCGGCACAGAACGCATCACACACGCACCAGCGTCACCCGACAACTCCCGGCGGACAACCACCGCCACCGACCGGAAAGGAAGAGGGCATGAATGGTGTCAGTTGGGGCTGAGAACCGCTGTCGTATGGTGTCGGCGGCGTTCGCCGTGCCACCACTACCGGTCGGGCCGGTCGGGCCGGTCCGCGGAAGCCAGAGCCGGAAACCAGAAATGAGACCGGCCGGCAGCCGGCTCGCGGGAGCCGGCCACCGGCTGCTGAACGACGACGTCCGATCCGGCTAACGGGGCGTCGGCACACAAGTCGGACGGGTGTGCTTCGGCAGCTCCTCGCAATATCGGCATCAGCTCGCCGCGCCCCCGCCGCGTAGTACATGATCGGGGCGTAGTGAAGGATGTCCGTAGCGTCAGGATTAGGAGACACCGGGGGCGCCGCCACCCCAGGCGGCGTAACCCCGGTGGTCCGATCGTGCAACCTCCGCAGGCAGGACGGGAGCCCATATGGCCGTCGGCACGTGCGCACGGTTCATACCGTCCAGGTACCTCCTGGTGCTCGTCGTGGTCACGTGTACCGCGACGGCCGTGACCGCGAGCTGCCTGAGCCGCCTGCTGGACGCGCCTGAACCGGTCTCGTGGTGGCGGCTGGCCCTCGGGATCGCCTGCATCGCAATCGGCCCGATACCCCTGCTGCGGGTCCGCTCGGGGCACCACACCGGCGACTACGACCTCAGCGAGGCCGGCGTGGTCATCGGGCTGGCGCTGCTGCCCGCCCCCCAGCTCATCACGATCAGCGCGGCCGCGGTCCCGATCATGCACGCCGTCCTGCGCAGGTCGCCGGTGAAGGTGCTGTTCAACGGGGCCAGCGCCACCATCGGCACCGCGGTCGCGGCAGGTGTCCTATGGCTGCTGGGCGGGCGCGCCGGGCATCTGGAGGGCGCCGCGATCGCGCTCGCTGCTCCGGCCGGTCTCACGGTCTGCCTGTGGACCAGCCTGTCCGTGTCCATGGTGATCTCCGCGGTGAGGGGGATGCCGCTGCGCCGGACCCTGCGCGAGACCATGGGCATCAGCACCGTGATCGCGGCCGGCGGCATCGCGGTCGGCTGCGGAGCCGTCGCGCTCGCCTACACCAGCCCGGTGACTCTGATCGTCCTCCCGCCGATCCTGGTGGGTCTGGTGATGGTCTATCGGATGCAGGTCGACTCGGCCCAGCAGCGTGACCGCTGGCGGCAACTCAACGCGGCCGCGAAGGATCTCGCCATTCTGGACCGGACGGCCATCGAGGCTCGAGCGACCGAGATCGCCTATGAGATCTTCCGGCCGGACGGTGTGGAGCTCGTCGTCACCCCGGTCGTCACCCCGGTCGCCGCGTCTGTGCCGACGACGCCGGCGCAGCCAACCGGGTGCCCGCGGGGAGCCGACGACGTCGCCACCACCCTCACCGGGCCTTCCGGGCAGGTCGGGGTGCTGCGGCTGCACTTCGCCCGGCCGGCCCCGTGGAGGGAGCACGACCAGGCCGTCCTCGCCGCGTTCGCGAACCTGGTGGCACTTGCGGTCACGAACGCCAGCACCTACGCCGAAGCCCACGACCAGGCATTCCACGACGCCCTCACTGACCTGGGCAATCGGCGGATGCTCCAGCAACGCACCGCCCAGGCGATCGCCACCACCGCCGCCGGACCGCGCTTCGCCCTGCTGCTCGTCGACCTCGACCGGTTCCGGGACGTCAACGACACCCTCGGGCACGACGCCGGTGACCAGCTGCTGCGCGGGATCGCCGAACGGCTGCGGCGCAGCGTCCGCGCGGGCGATCTGGTGACCCGGATCGGCGGGGACGAGTTCGCCGTGCTGCTGACCGGGATCCGTGATGCCGAGGCCGCCGAAACCATCGCGTCCGCACTCACCAGGATGCTGGCCCGCCCGGTCAGCGTCGAGGGAATGATGCTCTCGGTCGAGGCGTCCGTCGGTATCGCCTGCCTCCCCGAGGACGGCGAAACCGTCGACGAACTGCTGCGCCGCGCGGACGTCGCCATGTACCAGGCCAAGAGGACCCACAGCGGTTATCGACGCTACCGGGCCGACGAGGATTCCTCCACGCTGGCGCACATGGCATTGATGGCAGACCTGCACGGCGCGCTCGACCAGGGCGACATAAGCCTGTGCTATCAGCCGCAGATCGACCTGGAAACGGGCCGGATCGTTGCTTTCGAAGCACTCGCGCGCTGGAACCATCCGGTTCTCGGCCTCCTTGCTCCCGACGCTTTCATCGGCGCCGTGGAACAGTCCGGGCGTATTGGCGACTTCACCCGCGCCGTCCTGCGGGAGGCGTTGTCCGCGAGTGGCCGGTGGCGTGCGGACGGCGCTCGCGTGGGCATTTCCGTGAACCTGTTCGCGCGTAACCTTCTGGAACCGGACCTGGCCACCGAGATCGCGCAGCTGCTGCTGGCGAACAGAATGCCGGCGTCGGCGCTCACACTGGAGATCACCGAACGGGCGGTCGTCATGGAATCCGCCACAACTGTGCGCTCGCTGGCCGCATTGCACGACCTCGGGGTGCGTCTCGCCGTGGACGATTTCGGTACCGGCTACTGTGCACTCAACGTGCTCGGACAGTTCGATCTGCACGAGGTGAAGATCGACCAGTCGTTCGTCCGTAACCTCTCCGGCGACCGGGCCAACTCCGCGATCGTGCGAGCGACGATCGCGCTGGCCCACGACCTCGGGCTGCGGGTCGTCGCCGAGGGCGTCGAGGACAGTGAGACGATCAGCGCTCTGTCCGTTCTCGGCTGCGATCTCGCCCAGGGGGCGTTTATCAGCCCCCCGGGGTCGGCTGAACAGGCCACCGCCCTGCTGCGGGATACTGGCCGGCTGGCGACCCCGCGATCAGCCGACGTGCTGCCGTTCCGGCGTCCCGCAGGTGAACGCAGAGGGACCGCCGCGCACGCCCGCAGGGCGCACCCGGCGACCGACGGAAGATGATCCGATACGGAGATGACCCGATACGCCAGGATCGTGCATGGGATCCGGCTGAGGTCCTAATGTGGTCGCGATGACCACGCTCACATCGCCGTCCGTGCAGCCACCCGCACCGGCGTCCACAGCTCTGCTGACCGACCAGTACGAGCTGACGATGCTGCGGGCCGCGCTGCGCTCCGGGGCGGCATCACGGCGGGTGGTCTTCGAGGTGTTCACCCGGGCCCTCCCAGCCGGGCGCCGGTTCGGCGTGATCGCCGGTACAAGTCGCCTCCTGGAGGCGATCGCGGCGTTCCGGTTCGGCCCGGCCGAGACCGCCTACCTGCGCGGCAACGGGATCGTGGACGACACGACCGCGGACTACCTGGCCGGATACCGGTTCGGCGGGGACATCCACGGCCTCGCCGAGGGCGAACCGTTCATGCCGAACACTCCGGTGCTGGTCGTCGAAGGCACCTTCGCCGAATGCGTCCTGCTGGAGACCCTGGTGCTGTCCGTGCTCAACCACGACAGTGCGATAGCCAGCGCGGGCGCCCGGATGGTCGCCGCGGCCGCGGGCCGACCGTGCATCGACATGGGCTCCCGCCGCGCCCACGAGCAGGCGGCGGTCGCCGCGGCCCGGGCCGCCTACCTGGTCGGGTTCACCGCCACCTCGAACCTGGAGGCGGGCCGGCGCTGGGGCATCCCCACGACCGGAACGGCGGCGCACGCATTCACGCTTGTCCATCCGTCCGAACGCGAGGCGTTCATCGCCCAGACCGCCGCGCTCGGAGCGGATACGACGCTCCTCGTCGACACCTACGACGTGCAGGCGGCGATCGCCACCGCGGTGGAGGTGGCCGGACCGGCGCTCGGCGCGGTCCGCCTCGACAGCGGCGACCTCACGGCGGTGGCCCGGGCCACCCGTGCCCAACTGGACCGTCTCGGTGCGAAAGCCACCCGCATCATCGTGACCGGGGACCTCGACGAGCACGTCATCGCCGCGCTCGCGACCTCGCCGGTGGATGGCTACGGCGTGGGCACCAGGCTCGTCACCGGTTCGGGCGCGCCGACAACAGGGTTTGTCTACAAGCTCGTCGAGGTAGACGGGGCAGCAGTCGCAAAGGCCTCGGTGGGTAAGAGCACCAGGGGCGGGCGTAAACACCTGACCCGCCGGCACGACCGGAACGGGGCGGCGGTCGCCGACGTGATCACGACAACGACCCGGGGATCCGGGCCTCCCGGACCTCCGATCGGCCCCGGCTCTGCCACCGGTACCGACGCCGCCAGTGGCGCCGGCCGTATCCCGATCCCGCCCGGTCCGGACGCGGGCACACCCTGCCTGGAGCGGCCGCTGCTGGTACCGCTGGTGCGCGGCGGAAAGGTTCTGGACACCGCCGGGACGGCCGCCCAGGGTCTGCTCGCCGCTCGGGCCCACCACAAGGCGACCCTGGCATCCCTGCCGACGCACGCGCTCCACGTCACCTATGGTGGACCGTGCCTACCGGTCATCACCGCCGGACAGCAGACGGAGCCGCAACCCGGGCAACCCGGGCAACCCAGACGGCATTAGCACTTCTCCCGGGCAGCGTTAGCACTTCTCGTACGAGTCCGCGCCCCGGTCGGCATGGTTGGACCGCACACTGGGGCATCGTGAGACCTGGCATATCGAACGGCGCCCCGGTCGGCAGGGACCCCGCCGACACGCCCCCTGTCGACAGGGTCCCGACTGGCCGAGCCCCCGCTGACCGGTCCCCGGACGCGCTCACGGACAGGTCGCTGTCGATCGCGGTGACTGTCGATGTCGTTCTGCTGACGTTGCGTTCCGGCCAGCTCTGTGTGCTGGTCACGCAGCGGAACTCGCCACCGTTCCAGGACGACTGGGCACTGCCCGGTGGCTTCGTCCGGGTGGACGAGGATCTGGACTCCTCGGCCCGGCGGCAGCTCGCCGAGGAGACCGGAGTCGCCGCTTCCGGCCATCTTGAGCAACTGCGCACCTATGGACGGCCGGACCGCGATCCACGGGCACGAGTCGTCAGCGTGGCCTACCTCGCCCTGCTCCCGAACCTGCCGCCCCCACCGGGAGCCGATCGCGACGGGCCGACGGCACGCTGGTGGCCGGTGGAGGACCTGGGCTCTGCGGACGGCCCGGTCCTCGCCTTCGACCATCCGACGATCGTCGCCGACGGCGTGGAACGAGCCCGCAGCAAGCTGGAGTACACCCCGCTCGCCGCCGCATTCTGCGAGGAGCCGTTCACCCTGGCCGAACTCCGCCGTGTTTACGAGGCGGCCTGGGGAGCCCCGCTCGACCCCCCCAACTTCCGTCGCAAGGTGTTGTCGGCCCCCGGATTCGTGGTGCCGGTCGGCGCCCGCGCGGCGCCGCGCGGTGGGGGACGCCCGGCCGAGCTGTACCGGCGGGGCTCCGCGACGGCCCTGCACCCGCCGCTGTTGCGCCGGTCCGTGTGAGCGGCGTCGCCGTTGTCGATCGGCGGGTTCCGGCCGGGATCCGACAGCCAACCATGGCGCAGGCAACCGTGGCTGAGCCGGCCGCGGCTGAGCCGGCCGCGGCTGAGCCGGCCGCGGCTGAGCCGGCCGCGGCGCAGTCGCTGTGCCACGGGCGGACCCGGCTTCCCACCCTCGACGGGATCACCTGGGATCATCGTCGGCGTGCATCCCGATGCCAGTAATGCAGGAATATTTCTCGTCGTTGTCGGCGGCACGCTGTTCGCGCTCCTGGTACTGGGCCGCCGCGCCGGACGGAGCCTCGCACGTGAGCTCTGGAGCCGCTTGGGACTCCTCCGCTGGATCATCCTGCTGATCGTCGTCGTGGTCTTCTTCGATCTCGCTGACGGCGTCGTGAACCGATGATCCATATCGTGCGGCCTTTGGCCGGCTGGGGCCCGATCAAGATCTCCGGAGCGGGCCGGGAAACCTCGAAACGGCCGAAGAATAGGACTGCCCGGCTCGCGACACCCCGTCCTTCTCGATCGCCCTCAATAGATTGTCAGCGGAACGTGTGATTCACTTCACCGGAAGCAACATTTTCGTTGTACCAGAAGCAACCCTTTTGTGGCTATGAGCTATCAGTTGGCCGACTGGCTATGCTCACTTCCAGTAACCCCGAAGCTGGACGAAAGGATCGCGGGTGACTGGTCAACCATGGCTGTGGACGCCTCCGCACCAGGCATCGCGACCGACCGGCGTGGGGCTCCTTCTCCGCTCCTACCGGCAGACATTCGGTCTCACCCAGCAACAACTCGCCGAACGGCTCGGCTTCGACCAGTCCTATGTCTCCAAGGTCGAAAGCGGCCGGCGCGCCATCCACGACATCTCCACGCTGCGTCACATCGCCCGCCGGCTGTCGCTGTCACCGGAGGACGTGGGCCTGGCCGCGGGTTCCCTGGTCGAAGGCCGCCGGGACACCGCCTCCGCCGATCCGCTGGACGAGCGGATCGCGGCGAGTCAACGTACCTGGCGCCTGACGCGCGACTACCTCAACCACCATCGGATCAGCCTGGCCCGGACCGCCGCCCAGCTGTATCCGGAGCCCTACCGGCTCGGCAACGGCCTGCTGACCCGGCCCGGCTGGATGTGGGACGAGCCGGTCGACCTCGCCGACATCGGGCTGGAGTGGTCCGATGCGGTCACCCCGCCGACCGTCTCGGGAGCAGGCGCCGACACCGAGCACCTTCGCCCGCTGACCGACGGCGGGTCCACCTTCGGGACGTACACCCGGGCCATGCGCGATCTCGACCGGCCCACGCTCTTCGAGAACCGGCTGAGCTTCCGCATGCTCGAGACCGCCCACTCCGAGCCGGACGGATCGCGGCTGACCTTCGGTCACACCACCTATTTCGACGCCCTCGACGTGTGCGAGTCGGTCGCCCACGAAACGGCCGCGGCCATGCTCGGCGGTGGGCTGTCCTGGCCTGTGCTGCCGTTCCGGCGCCGCATAGGTGATCCGTTCGATCTCGGGCGGCGGGTCACCTTGCCGTCCATCAACACGTTGACCATCCGCCACGACCAGACCCGGGCGAGCTTCATGCTGCACCGCCGCAGCGCCGGCTCGGTGGCGACCGCCGGCGGCGTATACCACGTGCTGCCGGCCGGGGTGTTCCAACCGTCCGGGATCTCCCCGTGCCACCACGAGACCGACTTCGACCTCTGGCGCAACATCATGCGCGAGCTGAGCGAGGAGTTGCTCGGCAATGCCGAGCACGACGGCAGCGGCTCCTCCCTGATCGACTACGACAACGACGAACCTTTCCGTTCCCTGCAGCGGGCCCGGCAGTCCGGCTGCGTCCGCGTCTGGTACTTCGGCATGGGTGTCGACGCGCTCACGCTGTTCGGTGAGATCCTCACAGTCGTGGTTGTGGACGCCGACGTGTTCGACTCGCTGTTCGCCGGGATGGTCCCGGTGAACGCCGAAGGATCCGTGGTCACCACAGGTCCGCATCGGCGGGCGTCGGAGGGCATCCCGTTCACCCACGCGGCTGTCCGCCGGCTGATCGAACACGAACCGCTCGCCCCCTCGGCAGCAGCCTGTCTGGAGCTCGCGTGGCGCCATCGCGAGACGCTGCTTCCGGGGTTGCGCATGCGGCTCGCTTCCTGAGCCCCGTCGACATCGTGCGTGTTCTTGTGACCGGCGCGGCCGGTTTCATCGGCGGGGCGGTCACCGACACCCTGGCCGCCGCGGGCCATCAGGTGACCGCGCTCGTCCGCTCCGAGCGGTCGTGTCCGCAGTTCGCGCCGGGGGTGGAGGTCATCGCCGCCGACCTGGTGGACGTCCACGAACTCGAGGTCGCCCGGCTCGACCGTGGGTTCGACGCGGTCTGCCACCTCGCCGCCCTGACCCGGGTGCGCGAGTCACAGTACGACCCGTTGCGGTACTTCGCGGTGAACGTGACGGGAACCGTGAACCTGCTGCGTCTGCTCGAACGCGGTACCGAGGTCTGCGGGATCGCGCCGGTCGTCGTCCTGGGGTCGACCTGCGCAGTCTACGGCGTGCCGGAGATCCAGCCCATCCCGGAGACCGCGCCCCAGGCACCGACCCACCCCTACGGAGCCTCCAAGCTCGCCGCCGAACAGATCGTCGTCCACCAGGCCGCGACCGGTGGGATCGGCGCGGTGGTGCTGCGCTCCTTCAACGTCGCGGGTGCCGCGGGGCGGCACGCCGACAACGACCAGAGCCGGATCATCCCGGCGGCGCTGGCAGTGGCCTCCGGGCGCTCCGAGCTCTTCCACGTCAACGGGGACGGGGCGGTGATCCGCGAGTACGTGCACGTGGCCGACATGGCCGAGGCGTACCTCGCGGCCCTGGACGCCGTCCGGCCCGGCCGCAGCAAGGTCTTCAACGTCGGCACGGGCGTCGGGGTCAGTGTCGTCGACGTCCTCGACGCGGTAGAACGGGTCACCGGTCGTGCGCTGCGGCGGGTACACCGTCCGCCAGCGGCGGAGCCGCCCGTGCTCGTCGCGGACAGCGACCGCATCCGGGTGGAGCTGGGATGGCAGTGCACCCGCTCGACCATCGACAGGATCGTTGCCGACGCCTGGGACGCGGCGACCTCGCGGGCGTCGGCCAACGCCACGTCCAGATGATCGCGCTTCCGGCCGCCTTCCCTGTCAGACGACTTATAGCGATAGTTTCGTCACAGTAGCCTCACTTCGGGGCAGCTCTCGGGGCCGGGTTGCGACGTTTAGGGGTCCCACGGCACGATGGACGGGCATTATGGACCAGTGGGGGCGGCCATGACGGCCTCTCCGGCGGGTCCGGTTCGGAGCTTCAATGTCGCGGCTTCGTGTCGAAGCTCGAGCATCACAGTCTTCCGATCATGCGCGTCCGGCATCGGCTATGACCTCTCGTCCTTGGACGAAACCAGTGGTTCTAGTTAAACCTGGGCATATCGCAACCTCGCCGTCCTGGATGCGCAAACGAAGGATGCGGGAGCACGGCCTCCTGCACGTCCAGAGACATCAAGATCATTAAAGGAGGTGCCTGTGGGCCGTCCATATCACGTCTACGACTATGACGGGGAGCATCTGGGGTCATTTGCGACGTGGGATGCCGCGCACGACTGGGCTCACCTGCAGGCGGCACTGGGTGGCGTGCTCGCCCCGCTGGAGATCGAAGACCGCCGCAACCGGATCGGCCGGCGGCTGTGGGCGGAACGCTGTGAGTTCACGTGCTGGCAACAGATTGAGCAGGACTATGACATCGACGACATTGGTAACATTCACGGGTGTGCCATGAGAAGTCCTGCAATGCTCACACTTGCCCCACCTCATCAGCGACGACCCGTCTGAAGCAACTCAGGCGTACCCGGACGTCGGCCCGGCGACACCCGATCATCCGGGCAAACAGCTCTGTGACGTCGTCCGTTGACCTGACGAAAGGTCCTGCAGCCGTGTGAAAGTGCCCGCATAAGGCACCTGACATCACGAACCAACCATCCATCACGAGCACCCTCGGCACAGCCGATGCAGCACGCATCCATGCTGGGCACTAAGCTGACCTACGCTGATCGAGGCAGGCCGGCTGTGCCGGAACCGACGCGTGTCGAACACGGTAGTCGCCACAGCCGCAGCGCCTTTGGGGGAGAGACACAGGGTGGACAAACAGCCTGCGGGCGGACAGCACCCCCGGCCGACGTCTCGAGTGGTCGTCGACATGGTACGTGCTGTGCGCGGCTGGGTCGTGGCGGTCGCGGGCGGCGTCCTGCTGTTCGGTTGTTACCTGGGTGTGTCCGCGGAAACCGATCCCGGGCGTCAGCTCCCCTACTTCGCCTCCGGCGGACTCGGCGGGCTCGCGCTCGTCTTCCTCGGCAGTGCCCTGTTGATAGCCGACCAGATCGATGCCGCCTCCAAAGGACGGGGACGCCTGGACCGCCAGGTCGACGAACTGCACACGCTGATCGTTGCCGCAGCCTCCGCCCCTGTGTCCTCCATCCCCGCGGCGGCGACGGAGCCGGCGGCGGGCAGCCACGACGACGGCAGCCTGTTCGCGGTGCCCGCCGGTCGGACCTACCACCGCCGCACCTGCGAAATGATCGCCAGCAAGCCGGCACAGCCCGTGGACCCGGATCAGATCGCCGCTCGCGGCCTGACACCCTGCACGATCTGCGAACCAAAGATTGACGCGTGAGACGCGGACGGGCTGAGGTCCCCGGGCCGCCGCAAGGCCAAAGGCAGCACGATCATGTTTCTTTCGCGCTGCCGGCGGCCCAGGTCTCCTGGCTGGCACAGGGCCAAAGGCAGCGCGATCATGTTTCTTTCGCGCTGCCGGCGGCCCAGGTCCCCGGGCTGCTGCGGGAGCATCCGCGGTGAGAAGCATCGATCTGGCATTCGCTGGGATCTCCATCGGCGCGATCGCCGCGCTTTCTGGCATCGGCCTGCTCGTGACCTACCGGACCAATGGTGTCCTCAACATCGCCCAGGGCGGCATCGCAGCCCTGGTTGCCTACATCTTCCGCGCGATGGTCGTCGATTGGAAACTTCCTGTCCAGACCGCCGCGGTGCTCTCTCTCGTGGTCATTTCGCCATTGATCGGCATCGTGCTCGAGCGGTTCGTCTTCCGCCCGCTGGCCCGCCGGCGCGCGTCCGCGGCCGAGTCCCTGGTGGTGAGCCTGGGCGTGCTCGTGCTCACCGTCGGTATGACGGCCGGGATCTGGGGCCTGGGGTCCCGCAACGACGCACCGAGCCTGTTCCCCGAACGAACCGTCCCGCTGCCGGGGGGCAGCCGCATCGGCGTCGACGCGCTCGCCGAACTCGCCCTGGTCGTCGCCGTATGCGTGACCCTCGGCCTGGTCACCACCCGTACACGCTTCGGCAGGCAGGTAAGGGCTGTGGTCGACGACCGCCAGCTCGCCGAGCTGTCCGCCATTCCGGCCGACCAGGTCGCCGCGGCCGGATGGGCCGTCGGCACCACCCTCGCCGGCTTCACCGGCATCCTGCTCGCGCCCCGCCTGCAGCTCACCCCGTACGGACTCACCCTGCTGGTGCTGGAGACGTTCGCGGTGGTCGTAGCCGCCCGGCTGGCCAGCCTGCCAGGTGCGGTGCTGACCGCCCTGGCCATCGGGATCCTGCAGAGCGAGCTGAGCCAGTTCCAGGTGACCGGTGAATTCAGCGCCTTGTACCTCGCTGTGCAGTCCAACCTGTTCGTGGCCGCGCTTCTGGTCCTGCTGCTGCTGGTCCCCCGGCTACGCGAACTCGGCGGGGACGCGGGTTCCACCGGCCGGTTCTCCAGCCGCGGGGCACCGCAGGCAGGCCGGGCGAGCCTCACCGACCAGCGCCGGGACATCCTCGGGAAGTTCGGCGGTGCCGTGCTGCTGTCGGCTCCGCTCACTTTCGCCCCCACCGACCTGCGCGACGCGTTCGCCGTGCCGGCTCTCGCCCTGATCTTCCTGTCCCTGGTGATCGTCACCGGTTACAGCGGACAGGTCTCCCTCGGTGTCGCCGGCTACGCCGGGCTCGGTGCGCTATTGTCCGCCAAGCTCGCCGCCGGTGACCTGTTCGGGCTCCCCCCGCTGCCAAGCCTTGTCGCGTTGCTGCTCGGCGCGCTGCTGGTCGCCCCGATAGGCCTGCTCACCGGCTACCCCGCCATCCGGCGACGCGGGCTGGCGCTCGCCCTCACCACGTTCGCGGTCGGAGCGGTCGTGTCCCGCTTCGTCTTCCAGCAGCAGACGTTCGTCTCGGGACTGCACGTCACGCCGCTGTCCATCGCCGGGCACACGCTGTCCGACCGCTGGTTCTACGTCGTCGAACTGGCCTGTCTGGGGCTGGGTCTGCTCGTCGTACGTAACCTCCACGAGGGACGTCTCGGGCGGGCGCTGCTGGCCGTGCGTGACCACACCGAGGGTGCGGCCGCGGTAGGCGTCGACGTGCGCAACCTCAAGCTGCTGTCCTTCACCGTCTCGGCCGCGGTGGCCGGCCTGGGTGGCGCCCTGCTGATGCTCGGCTACGCCTCGTTCGACGCCGACACCTTCTCCCCGCTGAACAGCCTGCTCTGGTTCACTGCGGTCGTCGTCTTCGGAGCCGACAGCGCCGCGGGCGCGGTGGTCGCGGCCGGCTTCATCGTCACCATCGACACCCTCGCCCCCGCCGGCTCGGCCACCCTGGCCGTGGGCATCCTGGCGCTGACGTTGGGCTGGCTGCCCGGCGGTCTCGCGTCCGCCGTCCGTCACCTGGTGGCCGAGTTGGGTAACCGGATCGTCGAGGACCTGACCGAACCGGGCCGGGTCGGGTCAGCGAGCACAGGCGCGGGCGCGGACACCGTCCGGACCGCTGCCGCAGCGTCCACCCAGGCACGTTCCACCACATCCACCACATCCGCCGCATCCAGAACACTCGTTGTCTCCACCCCACTCACCTCCGTCACGTCCGTGGCATACCGGCGTCCGGCCGGTGGTGCGGGCGCCCCCACCCTGACGCCCTTCGGAGAGGCGCTGCTCACCCGGGTACGGCAGGTCGCGCACACCCCCGGGAAGGCACCATGAGCGGAAGGGCACCATGAGCCGCGCGGAACTCACCGGCCATGGTCTGGTGCGCCGCTACGGGGGGCTCACCGCGGTCGACAACGTCGACATCACTGTCGCGCCCGGTAAGGTCACCGGGTTGATCGGACCGAACGGAGCCGGCAAGTCGACGCTGTTCAGCCTGCTCACCGGCGTGGAAAAGCCCGACAGCGGCAGGGTCGTCCTCGGTGGCCGCAACATCACCCGGATGCGCCCGGACGTCCGGGCACGCTACGGTCTCGTCCAGACCTTCCAGGTACCGTCGTTGTTCACCAGCATGACGGTCATGGACAACCTGCTGGTCGGTGCCGAGAACAGGCACCGCGACTACGCCGGCGGGTTGCTGGGGCTCGCGCCACACGGCAGTGCCCGCAGCCGGCGGGTGGTGACCCGCACCCTGGAATCCCTCGACCTCGCAGGCATCGCCGACACGACCACGGGAACGCTGCCGACCGGAGCGCTGCGCCTGGTCGAGCTCGCCCGCGCCCTGTGCGCCCGTCCCGACGTCCTGTTGCTCGACGAGCCGGCCAGCGGGCTGGACGGGCAGGAGACCGAACGGCTGTCCGGGCTGCTGCGGCGGGTCGCCGTCGAAGGGGTCGGCATCCTGCTCGTGGACCACGACGTCGAGCTGGTCTTCTCCGTCACCGACCAGGTGTACGCGATGGTCGGTGGTCGTATCGTCGCCGAGGGTGCACCGGCTGTCGTCCGTGATGATCCGACCGTCCGGGCTGTCTATCTCGCGCAGGGGCCGCTGGCATGAGCGCTGAACTGGTACTGACCGGGGCACGTGCCGGTTACGGAACCATCGAGGTCCTGCACGGGCTCGATCTGACGGTTCCCACAGGGAAGGTCACCGCGCTGCTCGGGGTCAACGGCGCGGGTAAGAGCACCACGTTGCGGGTACTCGCCGGCGTGTTACCGCTGCGATCGGGATCCCTGGCCTGGCGGGGCAGGACAATCACCAGGATGTCGGCCCTGGACCGGGCCCGCTCGGGTCTGATGCTCGTCCCGGACGAACGTGCGGTGTTCGCAACCCTCACCGTGCGCGAGAACCTGCAGGTGGTGGTGGAGGCAATCGGGCAGCGGAACATCTCGCCGGCGCTGGAGGCGTTTCCCCGGCTGCACGAACGGCTTGCCCAACGGGCCGGGACGCTGTCCGGAGGTGAGCGGCGCATGCTCGCCCTGGCCCGTGCCCTGCTGGCTCGGCCCAAGGTGCTGCTGGTCGACGAGCTGTCACTCGGCCTGTCGCCCAAGGTTGCCAGCGAGCTGTTCGCCTGGCTGGCAACGGTCGCCCTCGGCGGGACGACGGTGGTTCTCGCCGACCAGTACACCAAGGACGCGCTCGGGCTCGCCGACGTCGTCTACGTCCTGCACCGAGGCGAGTGTTCGTTCGTCGGGGATCCCGCGGAGCTGCACCCGACGACCGTGTCCGCCGCCGAACCGGTCTGAGCGTCCCCCGGCGCCGGTCGAGCCGCTCAGGCTGGCCCGGCCGGTAGTCACATCCACCGGCCGGGCAGCAGGTTCACTCAGCCTTCACCGGGCCTTCACTCAGCCGGGTATGGCAGGTTCGGGACGGTGAAGCAGTTGGTGTTCATGTCCGTGACCCGGGTTGCCCAACCACCCTTGCCACCGCCCGCCGAATCCTCCCACTTGGCGACGTTGATGCAGTTGGTGTCGGAATCCGGCGGAGTCGCAAGCTTCGTGAAGTTGCGTGCGGTCAGCAAATCATCACCGTTGTAATCCTGCGGACGGTTCAGATACTTCTCGACGCATACGCGGGTGAGGTCGGCATCACACGACTTCATCGCGTCGGTGAGCCAGAGGGCGGACGCATAGCCCTCAAGGGTCCATATGCTCAGCTTGCCCTCGCGTGCGGGCTGGTACTTCGCCATGTCCGCACGGAACCTGGCCACCGCAGGGTAGTTCGTGTCGTTGTAGTTACGGGTCGTACTGATCGCGTAGGTGGTGTTACGGCAGCCGGGCGTGTCCGCGAAGGTCTTCCCGAAGGTGTCGGTCCACCCCTGTGACGTGGTCACTTTCGCCTTGACGGTGAGCCCCTGGGCCTGCATCGACTTGCACAGGGACAGGTTGCCGTTGTCCTCCATCGCGTCGAAGATCACATCGGCCCCGCGGGCCTTCATGTCCAGTACGGCGGCGTCGAAGTTCGGGGCGAAGTAGTTGATCTCTTTTTCGACGACCGTGTACCCCTCATGGCGCAGACCGTCAGCAACCGACTGTGCATAGCGCTGGGACGGCGCGACGTTGTAATACACGACCCCGGCAACCCTGGTACTCAGGTTGTCCTTGAGCCACCTGTAGTTCTCGGTGCCGGCGTAGAGCTTTCCGTCGTAGCCTGCTCGCTTTCCGTCACGCGGATAATAACTGCCATAGATCGAATAGAGATGCGGGTACTGGTCGTAGGCATTGCTGGTCGGCTGGCCCCCGACGTCCGGCACGCCCTTGGAGTTCAGGTACGGCGCTCCGGCGTAGTCGAACGCCGACACCCCGGCCAGGGCGAAGACCTTCTCGTCGTCGACGAGCTTGCGCACACAGGCTGAATTGTCCGGCCCACTGCCGTGATCGTCGCACTGGACGACTGTGACCTTGCGGCCGTTGACTCCGCCGGCGGCGTTGAGCGCGTCGAAGTACGCCTTCGCGCCGTACAGGGAACCGGAGAACGTCTCAGGCCCCAGCGGGCTCGTCAGACCGACGATCACACCGATTTTGATGTCGTTCGCCGTCACGCCGGTATCCGACGCAGTGTTCACCCCACCGCCCTGGGTGGGGCTGCCAGACGGTGTGCCCGAGTCGTTCACCCTGCTCCCGCAGGCCGAAAGCGCAAACACGGACAGCGCGGCTATGACGACGAGCGACCTCGCTCGTATGGGCATGCTCTCCCCCGGGATCGTTGGTTACCCAAGACGCTATTGCGCCGGCTGGGGCCCCGCGCGTCGCGCTCCCGACAAGCGCGGGCCCAGCGCTTCCTGATCGTCAACGGCCGCTGAGGAGCATCCGTTCGGCTGGTGTGCCCACAGACCCGCTCCATCACCACCGGCACCATAGCTGTCCGGACAACGTCACCTGCATGAGGCCCGCTCAAGGAACGGGCCGGTCACCTGCGTGACGCCCGTTCAACGTCACCGCGTGCGCCTGTTCAAGGAACGGCCTGGGTGTCACCGGCCACCACGGCGACCGACCCCGGCCAACTCCCCGGATCAATGGCCCTGGCGTACCCGAAACCGGCGCCACCACCGCCGGTGCGACACCGAAGGGGTGGGATGTGGTGACACCCGCATGTCGTGCTCCCCGACGATCTCATTCTCGCCACTCCCGGAGTCGGCCGACACATCGCCGGAGGCTTCACCACCGGGCACTTCGACACCGGACGCTTCACCGCCGGAGACCTCGGCACCGGACGCCGACGCGGCGGCGGACGGCACCGCCGCCACCACGGGCAACTCCTGGTCACCACCGGCCACGGGCGGTTCCTGACCACCACCGGCCGCGGGCGGCTCGGCTGCGACAGGTTCGCGAGCTTCGGCGTGCCCCGCGGCCTGCGCCACCACGGACGTCCCACCCGCCGGAACCTCGACGGCCGCGGTCTGCGTCCCGGCCGGCACAGGATCCTGAGCAGGTGGTGCCGCAGCCGGCGCTGCCTGCTCGACCGCCTCGACCGCGCCGGCCTCCTCGGCGAGCCCGCTCTCGCCGGCCGGGGAGGCAGACGGCGTCCGGACAGTCTCCTCCGCGGGGGGTGAAATCTCACTCGACGGCTGTGCCGTCTTCGTCACCCCCACAGCCGCCGGCGGCTGCCGCACGCCCTGGTCCGCGGCCGGCTGCCCACCGGATGTGGCCACGGGCGCAGCCGACACTGTGGACGCCGCGGGCGCCGCGGCCTTCCTGCGGGACGCGCGGGGTGCCCTCGCGGCCTGCTCCGGCTTCGGTGCCGGTGCCGGTGCCGGTGCCGGTTTCGGTGCCGGTGCCGGTTTCGGTGCCGGTGCCGGTTTCGGTGCCGGTGCCGGTTTCGGTGCCGGTGCCGGTGCCGGTTTCGGTGCCGGTGCCGGTGCCGGTGCCGGTGCCAGTTTCGGCGGGGCAGCCAGACCGGCATCTGAACGATCATCGGACCCGGCGGCAACCGTGACCGGGCTGCTCTCCTGGGATCCATGATCGACAGCCGGCCGGGCCTGTTCGTCCGGCTGCGCCGAGGTGGGTCTGGGGTAGGCGTCGTGCTGCGGCAACAGGCGGTTGACGATGCGACCGTTCGGACCCGGCGCGCGGTGCAAACGCCCATTGTCCGACAAGCGCCGACAGACCTGGTTCACGGTCTGGCGGCGCAACTCTAGTGCTTCCGCCAACTGTCCGTCGTCCAGGCCGGCCGGAACCCTTGCCAGCCGCTCAAGAATGCGGTCCGCGACAGTAGACACGAACATGAACGCTATACGCCATCGAACATGGGGTTGCAAACAGGGTGGGTCGACTTCGATGCTTGCCGTCCGACCGTGGCGGCTCCGGCGCTCCCCGCGAACGACCGGCGCGGAACCGTGTCGCCCCGGTGGCCGGCTATGCGCGCGTTAGCCGCGGGCCATCAAGGGAATGGCCACGAAGGACAAGACCGGCCGCCATGGTCCGTCCCTTGTGATTGAGGATCGGCCGGACAGATCCTGAGAGCTTTGATCCAATCAGGAGGCAGCGATGACGCAGCCGATCCCGGACGGCGACAACAGTGTCGACATCGATTACTTCTACAGCGTCTACGTCAACACGTACGGAAGTCCGCTTGAGCAGTCCGAGAGTCTCGACAGTGACGGCCTGGGCTCGACCGACCGCGGTTTCGACCCGCTCGATGACGGCTGGGATCCTCCGGACCGCTTCAGCGCGGGTGAGCGCTTCGGTACGACCGCCCAGGAACAACGCATCGGCGAGTCGCTGGACTCGCTGCTCGCCCAGGAGCAGCCCGAACCGGACCCATATACCGAGGCGGCGCGGCTGGAGTCCGGTGAGGTCCTGGAATTCGACGTGTACGCCTCGATCGACGACGCTGTCGAGCGGCCGCTGAGCCTTGACGGCGAAAGGAACCCGGATGATTCACCGACCCTGCTCACCGACGACGAGGGCGTGCGCAACGTGACGACGGGCGAGCTTGTCGCGCGTGGGCCCGTCGGCGGTCGTAGCCGCGGCCGCGACGAGACCCGGCCGGCAGGCGCGCCAGAGGAGGACGCGGTTCGCATCCGCACCGCGGAATGATTTCGGATCGAAGATCTAAAATGGGCTTTCGCCCCGGCCTCCGCCCTTTCATCCCGCTCGGTGGAGGATGGCCGAAGGCGCCGTCGCAACAGTGCGGGCATGCAATTAGTGATAATAGTTTCACCCTACGTTAAATCCCGGACGGAAATCGCGCGGGCGAGGAGGAGCGATGGCAGGTCCGGTCGACCCGCTCGCCCGGCGCGGCGGGGACGCTGCCCAGGTGCGGGCACATGACGTCCAGCCCCCCACAGGACCGGTATCCCCGGTACCGATGTCCGCAGCGTCGGTCTCCCCAGCGCCGGCCTCCACGGCACCGGCATCCCAGACGCCGGTCTCCGCCGACGATGCGCCCGGATACGAGGGGCTGGCAACGTTCTGTCACCGCCCGTGGATGCCGGCGCTCGACGATCTCGCGGCCCGCCGTCCGGACGTCGCGGTGATCGGCGCGCCATTCGACATCGGGACCACACACCGACCGGGCGCACGCTTCGGCCCACGGGCACTGCGCGCGCTCGCCTACGAACCCGGCACCTACCATCTCGACCTCGGCATCGAGATCTTCGACTGGCTGGACGTGGTGGACGCCGGGGACGCCCGTTGCCCGACCGGGCAGACCGAGGCGTCGCACCGCAACATCCGCGCGAAGGTCGGCGGCGTGGCGAGCCTCGGGATCATCCCTGTGATCATCGGCGGTGACCACTCCATCACCTGGCCGGCGGCGTCCGGGGTCGCCGAAGCGGTCGGCTGGGGAGAACTCGGCCTGCTGCACTTCGACGCGCACGCCGACACCGCCGACATCGTCGACGGCAACCTCGCCTCGCACGGGACGCCGATGCGCCGGCTGATCGAATCCGGGGCGGTACGCGGGCGCAACTTCGTCCAGGTGGGGCTTCGCGGCTACTGGCCGCCGCCGGACGTGTTCGCCTGGATGCGCAAACAGGACATGCACTGGCACCTGATGGACGAGGTCTGGGAACGTGGATCACGCGCGGTCGTCACCGACGCGATCGCCCGGGCCGTGGACGGCTGCCGGGCGCTGTACCTGTCCGTGGACATCGACGTGCTCGATCCCGGCTTCGCGCCCGGCACCGGGACGCCGGAACCGGGCGGCATGACCCCCGCGGACCTGCTGCGCGCCGTCCGGCGGATCGCTCTGGACACCCCGCTGGTCGCCGCGGACATCGTGGAGGTCGCACCCCCATACGACCATGCCGACAACACCGTCAACAACGCCCACCGGATCGCACTCGAGGTGTTCGCCGCCCTCGCCCACCACCGGCGCGCCGCCGCGGGCGGCGTCCCCGACCTGCCCGGACGCGACCCGCGTCAGGAACGCCCATAACAAACCACCCGGCCGACGGCATCGACCCGGACATCGCCGCACCATCGGTGACTGGCAGGCCCCATCTCCGCACCACCGGTGACCGGCAGGCCCCGAGAAGCTCAGCCCCGGCCGAAGAGTAAACAATCATGCTTCTGTTCGCGCGCCCGGCGGCCTCGAGGAACCCAGCACGTAGCAGGCGATCGCCGCGGTGGCGGCGACGTTGAGGGAGTCCACGCCGTGCGCCATCGGAATCCGTACCCGGGTGGTGGCCGCGGCCAGGGTGGCCCGGGTCAGACCGGGGCCTTCCGAACCGAGCAGCAGCGCCAGCCGGTCACCTGGACCTGCCGCGAGCTCGCCGAGCGGCACGGCGGCGGACGGTGTGAGCGCGACCAGCACGAAGCCACAGTCCACCAGCAGGGACAACGCCGCCGGCCACGGATCGAGACGCGCATACGGGACGGCGAACACCTCCCCCATCGACACCCGCACCGACCGCCGGTACAGCGGGTCGGCACAGGAGGGGCTGAGCAGGACCGCGTCCATCCCGAGCCCGGCCGCCGACCGGAATATCGCGCCCAGGTTGGTGTGGCTCACGATGTCCTCGCAGACCAGCACCCGCCTCGCCGTGGCCAGAACATCCGCCACCGGGGTCAGCGGGCGGCGGCACATCGACGCGAGCGCCCCGCGGTGCACCTGGAACCCGGTGATCGTGGCGAGCACGTCCGGACCGGCGAGGTAGACGGGGACACCCGGCTCCAGATCGGCTGGGACGGTTGCGACCTTTGACGGCCCGACCAGCAACGATCGCGGACGGTAACCAGCGCGCCGGGCCCGTTCGATGACCATCTCGCCCTCGGCGATGAACAGGCCCTCGGCTGGTTCCCGCCGCCGCCGCAGGGCCACGTCGGTCAGCCCGATGTAGTCGCGGACCCGCTCGTCCGCGGGATCGTCGATCTCTATGACGTCCAATCCGCTCCCATCTCCCAGCCAGGCCGCGTACCCCGCAGGACGCGTCCATCACGGCAGTCACGGCAGTCACGGCAGTCACGGCAGTCACGGCAGTCGACACCATGCTGACGCGGCGGCGAAACCGCGGAGCGGCACAGGAGGCAGCAGAATCGGTGCCCATGACCGCGCGCATCCCGGCATCCGTCAACGGCAGGGGCACCAGCGGCGGCGGCGCTGTCGCCGGCATCGCGGTGGCCGCGACGGCACGCGGCGCGCACCCGGTCGACCTGCTCGTACACGGCGCCGAACTGGTGGCCACCGTCGACGGGCGGCGCCGGGAGCTGCCCGGCGGCTGGGTCGCGATAACCGGCGGCCTGGTCAGCGCGGTCGGGACGTCCGCCGACCCGCTCCCGCCGGCCCGGCGGACGTTGGACGCGACCGGCTGCCTGGTCACCCCCGGCCTGGTGAACACCCACCATCACATCTTCCAGAACCTCACCCGGTCGTACGCGCCGTCGGTGTCCGGTTCGCTGTTCACCTGGCTGCGGACGCTCTATCCGTTGTGGGCGCGCCTGGACGAGGAGGCCGTGCACGTCTCCGCCTACGTCGGCCTGACCGAGCTCGCGCTGGGTGGCTGTACGACCACCACCGACCACCTGTATGTCCATCCGCGCGGCGGCGGGGACCTGATCTCGGCCGAGATAGCTGCCGCCCGCGAGCTTGGGATGCGCTTCCATCCGACCCGCGGGTCGATGTCACTGTCGGTGAAGGACGGCGGGCTGCCGCCGGATTCCGTCGTCCAGGATCCCGACGACATCCTCGCGGACTCGGCGGCCCTCGTCGCCGCCCACCACGACCCCTCCCACGGCGCGATGGTACGGATCGCGCTGGCGCCCTGTTCGCCGTTCTCCGTCAGCCCCGAGCTGATGCGGGCCACCGCCGAGCTCGCCGAGCGCCTCGACGTGCGGCTGCACACCCATCTCGCAGAGGACCCGCAGGAGGATGACTACTGCCTGGCGACCTACGGCCGGCGTCCGATCGAGCACTTCCGTGACCTCGGCTGGGGCGGTGACCGCGCCTGGGTCGCCCACTGCATCTGCCCGAACGCCGCCGAAGTGGCACAGCTGGGGGCCTGGGGCACGGGGGTCGCCCACTGCCCGAGCAGCAACATGATTCTCGGGGGCGGGCTGGCGCCGGTCGCGCAGCTGCGGGCCGCCGGCGCGCCGGTCGGGCTCGGCTGTGACGGCTCCTCCTCGGCGGACGCCGCCTCGCTGTGGCTTGAGGCGCGCACGGCGATGTTGCTCGGGCGGCTGCGGGGCGGGGCGGGCGCCATGTCCGCCCGGGACGCCCTCGAGATCGCCACCCGCGGCGGCGCCGCCTGCCTCGGACGGACCGGCGAGATCGGCGAGCTGTCCGCTGGCGCGGCCGGTGACCTGGTCGTCTGGCCGCTGGACGGGATCGCTTTCGCCGGGGCGCTGTCCGACCCGGTGGAGGCGTGGCTGCGCTGCGGCCCGGTCGCCGCCCGGCACACGGTCGTCGCCGGCAGGACCGTGGTGGAAAACGGCGCCCCCGTCCACCCCGACCTCGACGACATGCTGCGCCGGCACCGGACGATCGCCACAGCCATCCAGCGAAACCCCTGACCCCCGGCGGACCGGGCCCGGAGCCGGACCGGATCCGCCGAGCCCCGCAGATGCCACGGAAGGGAAACGGGGCCGGCAGAACGAGGAAGCGTCCCGGACGATCGCGGGCGGTGTCGAACCGTACTATCGGCGGGCGGCCTGCGGATCGACGGGCCTGGTGGTGCGGCGAAGCGAGGAGCGGTGCTGGTGGAGCGGGCTGTGGCGAACACCGACGAGGTCGAGAGCGGCGCTCCCGACCCGGACGCCCCGCTGGAGTCGATCGCCGAGGACGAGATCTTCGACTACATCACCGGCCGGCCGGTCAAGCAGACCGAGAAGGAGAAGGTGCGACAGCGGGTCGCCCGGGCGCTCTTCCACGAGTACGGCATCGCCGTCGATGACATGCAGCCCGACTTCCCGATCCCCGCCGGGGCCGGCGCGGAGCGCCGGCGGGTCCGGAAGGCCGACATCGCGGTCTTCGCGCATGAGGCATCGCACACCGTGGAGAACCTGCGGCGGGTGGTCGTATGCAAGCTCGAGCCGAAGACGACCAAGGTCGCCAAGATTCGCTCGCACGAGCAGGCCCAGAAGGACTTGGACGAGCTCCAGGAGCTCATGGGCTACGAGGACCTCCCGCAACTACGGTACGGCCTGTGGACGAACGACCACGACCTGTTCTTCCTGTACAAGGACGTGCATCGGTTCGGGGTGAACTTCGAGCCCCGGGCCGACTGGCCGCTGGCGGACGAGTCGGTCGGCAGCCGGTCGGTTGGTCGCCTCCACGGCCCGGCTGCGCCGCGGCGAGGCGTCCAAGCTGAGGACCAGCTTCCGGCGCTGTCACAACTACATCCACGGTAATGAGGGCATGCCGAAGGACGCCGCTTTCTGACAGTTCCTCTACCTGCTGTTCGCCAAGATGCACGACGAGCAGGCCAGCCGCGGTCACCGCGTCCCGCCACGGTTCTTCACGTACCCGGACGAGCCGTACACCTCGGATGGCCGGGCGAAGATCCGCCGACGGATTCTCGGCCTGTTCGACGATGTGAAGCGCGATTACTCGTCGCTTTTCACGGCCCGCGACGAGATAGCGCTCTCCGACCGCGCGCTCGCCTTCCTGGTGAGCGAGCTGGCGCCGTACGACCTGTCCGCGACCGACATCGACGCGAAGGGGATCGCCTACCAGGAGCTGGTCGGCACGAACCTGCGCGGGGACCGCGGGCAGTATTTCACCCCGCGCGGTGCCGTGAAGCTGATGGTCGAGATCCTGGATCCGCAGGAGCACGAGACCGTTCTCGACCCGGCATGCGGGACTGGCGGGTTCCTTCGGGAAACCCTCGCGCACCTGCTGCACCGCTGGCAGGAGGACGATGGCACGACGGGGCTGCCGGACACCGATGAACAGCTTGACGCCCATCAGCGCCGGCTGCGGGCGTATGCCGAGAAACACCTGTTCGGAGCCGACTTTGACCCGTTCCTGGTTCGGGCGACCAGCGCGAACATCATGGTTCTCACCGCGGGCGAGCGCGATGGGAACATCTTCCACATGGACTCGCTCGCCTTTCCACGGGGGCATCTCGATGACGTCGCCAGGGCCCGGGTCAGGATTCCGCTCGACTTGCCTGAAACACCGTCGAAGGTCGACGTGCTGATGGCAAACCCGCCGTTCGGTTCGGACATCAAGATCATCGACCCGGAGATTCTGGCGCACTACGAAGAGAACCACGGTGTGGCGCGGACCTGGTCGCGGGACAGGGCGACGGGCAAGCGGGTCGCCACCGTCCGGGACACGCCGCCGCCGATGGCGCCGGAGCAGCTCTTCATCCAGCGGGCCGTGGAGTGGGTGCGCCCCGGTGGGCGGATCGGGATCGTCCTGCCGAACGGGATCCTGTCGAACCCCGGCCCAGCCGACGAGGCGATCCGCCAGTGGATTCTCGACCGGTGCTGGGTACTGGCCAGCGTCGAGCTGCCCGTCGAGACGTTCATCGTCGACGCCAACGTCAACATTCTGACAACCTTGCTGTTCCTGAAGAAGACCGAACAGGAGCGGCTCGGGGAAGGGATTGACCAGATCGGCGGGACCAGCCAGGACTATCCGGTGTTCATGGCGGTCGCCGAGAAGGTCGGTGTCGACCGACGCGGGAACGACGTGTACGTGCGCCAGCCGGACGGAGAAATAGTCTTCACCATGAAGGAGGAAAAGGAACGCATCAGGATCGGTGGGCGAGAGCAGATCCGAGTGCTCCGTCGGCGGGAAAAGCTCGTCGACAACGACCTGCCGAGGATTGCCGAAGCCTACCGTAAGTTCCGGGCGAGCTACCCCGAGCCGGGCCTGCCCCGATGATCACGCGGCTTGAGGCGTTCGGCTACCGCTGCTTCCGTGCGCTGGCCGTCGACGTCGGCCCCTACCAGCTGCTCGCCGGGGCGAACGGAGCGGGCAAGCCTGCAACTGAAGTACCTACCTCCTCGACACAACGCGCCAACCTGCGCTTGCGCGACGCTTGCAGTAGCAAGCGCAGGTTGGTTGCGATCGATACCGACAGAGCCTCACCCTTGCCACGCCGACCATCGTCACGTGATGACCGGCATCGGTACGTGACGACCGAGGGCGCCCCGCGCGGGGTGACAGGGGGCGCCCAGCGCTTAACGGCACTGGAGCGCCCTACGATCATCCCCGCACCCCGAGCCCGTCACGTAGTGCTGCCACGACGCTCTTTGCGTAGGCTGGCGCCGCCTCAGCAGAGATCAACGCATGGTGGAAAATCTCAGACACCAACCCGGATTGGATCACACCCGCAAACTCTGCGACCTCGCATGCGGTCCGTTCCGCATCGGAGTACGCTCCGAATTCCACTTGAACGCGCATCAAATCGGCAAGGTGATAATACCGGGACCGAGTTTGGTCGGCTGGCGTATACCGGACCGCATCTGCCAGCTTCTCAATAGACCGTCCAGCATTCTTCAGGTCACGCTCGACTCTGCCCTGAAACCATGACACCTGGCGATCATCGACCCACCACGCCCACGGCGGGTCAGAATCGCGAGCGCCGTCCAAGCGGAGAGAAACCGCTTTCTTTAACGCCCGTTGAGCTTCCGACTCGTTCCCCATCTGAGCGTGGGTCAGCGCTTCGCGAAATCGGAAGAGCGCCTCGACCGTAGGCGATAACGGGGACGCAAGGACGCTTCGGGCGATATTCAAGGCTTCCATGGGGCGGCCAACATGACCAGCAGTCATCGCCATGTTTTGCAGAATCAGAAGCTCGATCGTGCGGTTTCCCGCTAGCCGGGTCAAAGTCAGCGCCTCATGGTTCATCCTACGGCTCGCGGCATGGTCGGCCGCCTCATACAGAAACCATCCCGCGACTTCGGCTAGCTCACCCGCGGCGGCATAAGTGTCTGCACGGTCACGTTCGTTGAGCGGTGAAACGCCGATCCTGTAATGAACCTCGTCGAATGCCCGGACAGCCAGTGGTGCGGATTGTTGGCCACCCATTTTGTGATCCAGACTGAGAAGCGATTCGATTTGTCGGCGAATTAACCGGACGTACGTACCTGTTATCGGTTCACGGCGGATCGCGGCTCCACTGGGCGCGAAACTGCCATCGGCGTACACCAGGTTCCCGCGACCCCCGTCCAACTCCGAGCCGGAGGCCGGGGGCGGAATCAGCAGCTCATCTAGCTTCTCTGGCGATACCTCAAGAATCTTGATGAGCCGCTTACGACCTTCCGGTGAAGGCTCGCTCTCGCCACGCTCCCATCGCCCAACCGTGGTCCGGTCAACGCGCAACTCGTCCGCAAATGCCTCTTGGGTGTAGCCCATAGCGCGGCGCCTCGCGGCCAAGCGGCTTTGCTTGCGAGCCATCGGTCCACTCCCCTCGTGCCTCACGGATGCATCAATTTTGCATCATCGGTGCCGTGGTACCGCTGTGGTCAGTACGCCACTGTACGTATGGGCGCTCCGAGACCAGCAAGTCGGGTCGCACACGATCGGGGCGCCCACCTCGACGCCCCCGGGTGCGCTGCTGCACCCGATGCCGGTACGCCCGGGGGCACCCGCACGACAGTCACGAGGGGGACCACGGTGCCGTACGTGAAATGCACCCGTGAGGGGGCGCCGCTGACCGTCACCTACCTTGGGTGGCCTTACGTGGTGGCTGCCGGCCTGGAACCACTCGCCGCTGAGGCATTGTCAGAGCCTGGCGTCCTGTCTGTCGAGCTGCTGGACGACGCCCGTTCGCGCATCCCCTACACCGAGAGACCGCGTGCACTGGTGACCCCCAAGCGGCGCGCGGCGTTGAACGCGGTCATGCTCTCGGACCTCCCCCCGTGCTGACCGTCGTCATCCACTACGTGGACAGCCGCTCACCCGCCATGACGATGACCAACTCCGAGATGCTCGGCGATGCCGATCTTCCGGAGCTTGCCTCTCGCCTGGTGCGCCTCTTGCCTGCCGCTAAGCGGGTGCAGATCTTCGACGATGACCGTCCCGTGGCTGACACGGATGCGAACACGGACGCCACGGGCCCTGACATGGAGCAAAAGAACGTGACCGAGTCCGAGGGGGCGCCAGTTCCCCGTACGGCCAGCGGCCTCCCGGTCCGCACTCCATCGGCAATCCCCCCTCCCGAGACAGAGGTATTCGACATCAACGGAGTTAATCTTGCCACATTGAGGCGGGTTGCCAACCGCCTTCAGGCCATGGACCGATAAGGAAAGAGGTGCCTTACGTCGTAGTTGAATGGGACAACGAAAGGCCGATGGAGCATTACCTGCCGCAAAGCTCCGTGGATGGTCTGGCCTTGAAGGATATTGCCGAGGTAGCGCTAGCCACGCATGCGGCCTGTTGCGTGACGATCCTCAATGAGGGCCGGGACTCCATTTACGAGATCAAGCGGCATGAGCCGAAGGCAACGGCAAGCATGAACCTATCAACATTCCGTTCACCAAAATAGGCAATATCCTGCGGCAAAAGGATTGCCACAGGTCTACGATAAGGAGTGCGTATGCAACCGACTGACGATCTCGTGATGGCCGTCGAGACTCTGACTCAGGTTCAGGACAGGTACGACGCGGAGCACTCGGACGGCGGCAGCACCGGCCGCAGCGACGGCGGGAGCGGCGACGGCCTGAACTTCCCGGAGGACTGACCGCGTAGAGACTCCGTCCGGCCCAACGCACCGGAGAGAATCAATGAGATCAGGAGGTCAGATTGCCTCTCGTAGACCACCTTTTGGTCCAGGGTATTCAGGCGGCGTTGGGCTGGTCGGACGTCTCGCCTCTCGGCAGCTCGTTCAGTAGGGGCCGGCTGCCAGACACGTCTATTTGTCGACGGTTGATGACCTCGACGCGGCTCCTCGACATCCTGACGCGCCGTAGCCTGGAGCCGCCGCAACTCCGTTGCTTCAATAACGGCGCCGAGTTGCACCCGAGTGACTATCTTCGATCACAGCCGAACAGGCGACGACAGAATATCCGAGTCGTCGATCCGGGGGCAGTAACCAGACTCCTTGACACCGGGGCCACTCTCGTACTCGATGCCCTGGACACGTTCGATTCGACAATGGAGGTTGCAACCCGAGCCCTCCAGTGGTGGTCACACGAACTCGTCCAGGTGAATGCCTACCTCACCACACGCTCAAGCTCCGGATTTCCGATTCACTGGGACGATCACGACGTCATCGTTCTTCAGCTTGCCGGTGAGAAGACATGGGACGTCCGGAGCTATTCCCGTCGTGTCCCGATGTACCGTGACGCGGACCCGAACTCCGCTGTCTCCGAGGAAATCGTCTGGCAGGGCACGATGGAGCCGGGCGACGTGATGCACATTCCGCGCGGATACTGGCATCAGGCGACCCGCGACGGAAGTCAGGACCCGCTAAGCCTTCATCTGACCTTCGGCTTCGTCAAACGTACCGGGGTTGACTGGCTCGCGTGGCTTGCCGATCGCGCCCGGGAAATTGAGCTGTTCCGACAGGATCTCACCCGCTCCGGCTCGACGGAGGAACGGGAGTCCGAAAGGGAGAGGCTCGAAGCCGCCGCGATCGACCTTCTAAGGGCGAGCCCTCCGAATTCCTATTTGAGATCTCGGGAGAGATTGCAGCCGCCCGCCCGCCAAGCACCCCACTTCCCGCCCGGAGAAGTCCCGAAATCTGTTGTGTGCGTGACGGAGTTCGCCCCGGAGATACAACGCAGAGACGAAGTGGTCACGGTCTACGCCGGGGGCAAGCGGACGACCGTCAAGAGCAAGGCCGAAGCAGCGCTCTCCGTCCTGCTGAGTGGATGCCCGGTCGACGTCCTCGCTCTACACGAGGAAAGCGGCCTCGATATCCGGTCGCTCGCCGGAACCCTAGTTGAAGAGGGGATATGCGCCCACCTGACCAACGAATCACTCTCGGGTTTTACCGGACTCGTCACAGTCGAGCCATCTTAGAAGCTGCGCTAGATCTGGGAGTCCAGAATCTCGACACAGCTTTCAACTACGCAGACTTCGCTTCGCTAAACCTGCTTGCAGGCATGGCCGGTGACCTGCTACCAGAGTTCTTCCTTTCGACCAAGGTCGGGTTCTTCCCGTCGCCCACGGGGTACACCGAGCATTCGCTAGACCCAATCCGGCTCCGAACGGCGATCGAGGCCACCGCGGATACCTTGGGTCGAATCCCAGACATCGTGTTTCTCCATAACCCCGAACGGAGCATCCGCCAGGGCGAACACAGGGCCGCCCATGACTCGCTCACCGAAGCCTGCGAAGCCTTGCAGGGTGCCGCGCGAGCCGGGCTGTGCGCGGGGTGGGGTATATCGACGTGGGACCCCCGAAGCGTCGTCAACGTGCTATGCCACGGCCGAGGGCTGGCCGTCTCTCCCTCCCACCTGATGCACCGATCTGGGGTGCTCGTAAGTTCCGCTGTTGTCGAGGGATCCGAGACCCTCGCGGACCTTCTCGGGGTGGCCCGGGAGCGACGGTGGGGCATGAGCCCGTTCGCGGGCAGCACCCGCGCCCCCTTCTGGGACACGGTCAACCTTTCCCCACTCCTCAGCACGCAGAGGCAACACAGTCCCGTCGAGGCGGCTTTCCGCTTGGCCTACGAACTGCCGAAGGTCGGGCGGGTCGCGGTCAGTGTCAATGATCCGAGCCATCTCCGCGAACTGGTCGAGGCAACACGCCTCAGCGTCGACCGCACGATGGTCGACAGGTACCGATCCCTCCTACGAGATCGACAGCGGCCGGACCACAGGGCGCTACTTCGTCCCTGAAAGTTCGATTACGAGCCGATCAGCTTCACGGGTCAGCGGCTCGGCCAAGTCCGGGTGATCGCTAAAGTTGCGGGTCATCCGTAGTAGTTCGACGCACATAAACAGGCGAGCCAGCGCCCCGGACCGGCAGAAAAGGTCGTCGGAGAACAGGCCAACCACTCGCTTGGCGACGGCGGGAACGAGTAGAGAGAACGCCCACAGGGTCGCGCCGTCGAGTCCACGCGGCCCCAGACCCCAACCTTCCCAGTCCAAGAGGACCATGCTCGGCGCTGTCAGGTTCGACCAGTGGACATCAGCGTGAGCCGGCAACCACTCGTCCACGGTGGGGTCTATCTCTGTGCCGGCATACTCGCGAATCCGCCTGTCGATCAGGTCCTGTCGGACGGCTACGCGGGTCGTCTTCGTCCCGGCAAGCGCGGTGAGCGATCCCCGTAGGGTGGTCCACCACTCGCAGGAGAGGTTCTGCGGTTCCTCCCGGATCTCCGGCGTCGCGCTGATCGCAGGGGACTCTACGCGGGTCGTCTCGTCTGCCCGCCACACCAGTTCGCGCGTGGCGTCCACCCAACGCGCGGACCGGAGAAGTTGGGGCTTCGACACTCCTGTGAGAACAGAGGCGCATTCTTCCCCGGTCCACACGCGCTCGTTTAGCTGACCCACAGGCCGGAAGAGAATCTTGAGCCAGGTACCCCGATCAGTCTGGAATCCCATCGACTTCCCGCCCCATCCAAAGGCCGGATTCTCGATGTCGAGATCGACGGAGAGTGCCGCTGAACAGTGGTCTATCACGTCAGGGACCGGGGTATCCCGCAGGTCGAGCATCGTTATTTCCTCGGGCTAGTCGGATCTCAGTGCACCGACCTTACTGCACTGACCACGACTGGTGTGCCCACCGTTCCCTATGACACAACGACGAAAGGGGCACCTTGACGGGTGTCCCTTCGTCGTTTGCTGGTCGGTTACAGCGTGGGGTTCCTCTTTTCGTTGAGGTGACGTCCGTACAACTGGTAGGTGCTCCGGTCGAGGACGCTTCGGACGTCGAGTTCACCGAGGGTGGGCGGGTCGTCGGTGTGGTCGAGGGCGGGTGTCCAGCCGGCCGTGCCCGTCCCGTGCGAGCGGCTCGGGCGCCGGCCGGCGTAGGTGGGGATGGGCCCGAAGGTGAGGATCACGGTTGGGTCGCTCGGTTCCGCCGGCCGGTGGTCGAGGTAGACGACGCTGGGCATGGTCGCGGTGACGTCGACGATGTCGTGTAGGTCAGCTCCGGGGCTGACCGTGACTTCGTGGAGGCCGCCTTCGGTCCGTCGCATCGAGACGAACCGCCGTCCGTCGAACGGGTTCCTCCAGGGACCGTGGTCGGTGGGCGGAATACTGGGCATGGGGTCGCTTCCTCCTGTTGTTGCCAGGGGTGGCGGTCCTAGGTCCGGGGACGGTGTGCCAGCACTGCCCTCGGGCCGCTTGCGGACCGCTGTTGGTGTAGCGCAACCCCAATGATAGAGGCACTGTTGGGGTTGGGCTATAGCATCACGCGCGTGACCGACGAAGCGCTGTGGACCACAGGCGACATCGCGAAGAAGCTGGGGATCACGACTGAACGCGCGCGGCAACTCTCCCATCGGCCGGACTTCCCGGACCCTGTGCAGCAGGTCCGGCACTTCCGGATCTGGCGTGCATCGGACGTACAGGCGTGGATTGCGCGGCATCGGCCAGCGTCCGAGGAAGCCGAGTAGCAGCGTGCGAACGCGCCTCTACGCGACCGGCGCGACGCGCACGATCGTCACGTGATGATCGCTGTCTCCGGCGTGTAGGTGTCCCGCACGGGGGCGGGTCCGCTCCGGTCTGCGCGGCCGGCAGCGGCGGCGCGCTGGCCGTGAGGGTCAGAGCCTGATCAAGAGCCGCCCTATTTCGGCGTCCATGGGCGCCGATTTTCCCGCGCCGTTCGCGGCTGGTTCCTCATGTGTCGCTCACGCGCAAGTCGGTAGAATTCGAGCGGCGGGGGTGGGAGTTGGTGCGGGAGCTTAAAGTGCAAGTAGGTTGCCAACCACGTCGATCCCTCGCCGCGAGATATCCGGAAGTCGATTTCCATTGCGAGAGCTTCGAGGAGATCATCTTCGGTGTGACGTCGGATTGTCTCTGCGCTTAGATGGTAAATTTCTGCCGCTTTTTCGCGCCTTTCTGTCAGCGTGAATGGCGGCTTTTTGCCGCGTGGAAGCGGGTCCAAGTTATACAGGGCCCGTAGCGCGTCACTTCGTGGCCTCCCGAGAGCGTCGATAGAGGCGATGAGGACACGGTGAGCCTGCCGCGCACGGTGCTACACGGTGCCGGGTTCACCGGGCGCGATACGGGCGACGAGCCCCTTGGCGCCGTTAGGCCGTGTCTGACGGCTCTTGGATCGACTGGTGGATCTTTGTCTGGCTGGGCATGGCCCTGTCATGGTGGGACGACACGAGCTGACCGACGCTCAGTCGACGTCCCCGCTCGGGCGGGAGCCCATCCCGTACGCCTGGACCGCATAGCCACCCGCGAGCGCGAGCCCGTACGCTCCCCGGCAGCCAGAGCGATCTTCGTGATCCTTTCGTGTCGCGGCTCCATGCCTGAGCCTACGCGGTGGCGGTGATCCGGCTGATTTTGGCGAGAACCGGGAACTGCTGCTCCCAGGCCCTCCTGAGCTGCGCCGGCAGCCACAGCAACGCCCACAGGCGCCGCAGCATCCCGGCATCCAGGTACGTGTAAAGGTCCTGCGGGCTGGCCGCCTCGATGAGGACGGCGCGATAGAGGTCGACAATCCTGCCGGGAGCGTCAAGATCGTACTCGGCGTTGCCGGACCAGTCCAGGTGCACCGGTAGCCGGACGACACCGGACGACGGCCCGCGCAGCAACTCCAGGCTCCCCGCGACGGCATAGGGTCGCTGATAGCGGGACGTCGGCGTTCCACGCGTGTCAGCCATGCTTACAAGCCTATCGTCAGCCGAAGACGATCGGCCGGGATGCGCAGCAAGCCCTGCCCGCGCTCCGATCGAGGTGACGGTCGACAGCACCGGCACCCTCTACGTCACCAACTCGGACAACAATCGGGTGCGGGAATATCGGACAGCTACCGAACGTAGTCGGCTACCTTGGCCGGACGACGCCAAGGCGGACTTGCCCGGCAGGCACCCTGACGTAGGCATATAGCAACACTACGCAGTCTGCGAGCCTGCGAGTACGTGTTCTGCGGGGCTGTCAGTACAAGTTTTGCGAGCACATCAGTACACGTTCCGTGCTCGCTGGCGCCCCACTCGACAGCAGCTCCCGCGGTGAACGGGGAGCGGGCCGGGTGAGACTGGGGGCATGCTGACGCTGCCGGAGGATGTGACCGCCGCCCTGACCGCGCCGCTTGCCGGCCTGGACGCCGACCTGGCCGCGCGGTTCCCCGGGGATTCGGGCAGCTCCCAGCCCGTGCATACCTGCTACGTGCCGGCCGACCAGGTGACCGCGACCGTCGTCGAGGACTGGGCCGCCGCCGCCCGTGCCGCGTTCGACGCGCACGCCGGCGAGCCGTCCGACCTGGTGGCGGCGACCGGTGTCCCGGCCGTACTGGCCGAGCGGGTCCACGCCCATGTCCGCCGGATGCTCGACGGCTCCCCGGTCGCCGACCTCCGGGTAGATCTTGAGGATGGGTACGGCGTCCGTACCGACGACGAGGAGGACGCCCACGCCCTCGCCGCGGCCGGGGCGTTACGCGTGACTGCCGCCGCGGGCAGGCTCCCGGCGTCCTACGGGCTGCGTCCCAAGTCGCTGGACGCGGCCGTGCGGGCCCGCGGGCTGCGCAGCCTGGACCTCTTCCTGACCGCGCTCGCCGCGGGCGGCGGCGCCCCGCCCGGACTGGTGATCACATTGCCGAAGGTGAGCGCACCGCAGCAGGTGAGCGTGTTCGGCGACATCCTCGCGGAGCTGGAAGGACGCCTCGGGCTCGCCCCGATCCCGCTGGAGGTGCAGGTCGAGACCCCGGCCGCGGTGCTGGCGCTGCCGGCGGTCGTGGCGGCGGGCCGTCCCCGCCTGCGGGGCCTTCATGTGGGCACCTACGACTACTCGGCGGCGCTGGGGGTCAGCGCGGAGCACCAGGCCGGTGACCATCCGTCGGTGGAGCTCGCCACCGCGCTCATGCAGCTCGCGGCGGCGGGCACGGGGGTGCGGGTGGCGGACGGGTCGTGCAACCTGCTGCCGGTCGGTGACCGTGCCGCGGTGCACGCGGGCTGGCGGCGGCACGCCGAGCTGATCCGCCGGGCCTGGATGCGGGGGCTCTACCAGGGCTGGGACCTGCACCCCGCGCAGCTGGTGTCCAGGCACGCGACCGTGGCGGCCTGCCTGCTCACCGGCCTGCCCACAGCGCTGGCACGGCTGTCGCGCTGGGCCGGCACCGCCGCGGGCCCGGACGACGACCCAAGCGCCGCCTTCAGCCCTCCGGCGACCCGGGTATCTGGGTCACCCGGACCGGTCGCCGACGAACCCGCGACCGCCCGCGCGCTGGCCGGTCATGTCCGGCGGGCGCTGGACGCGGGGCTCCTCGACGACACGCACCTGGCCACGGCCGGCCTGACCGGTGAGACAATCACACGCCTCAGCACGGCAGGAGACAGCCTCCAGCACTGATAGCAACATCTCTGTCACCGACCGTTGCATCGGGCTGTTCCAACCACGCAACCGGACCACTCCAACGGTCCCAACCGGGCGTCCCAACCGGGCGAGCCGGCGCTTCAGCTGCCGCGGTAGGAGGAGAAGCCGAAGGGCGACAGCAGCAGGGGGACGTGGTGGTGCTGGCCGGGATCGGTCACGACAAAGGTGATGACGACCTCTGGGAAGAACGCCGAACGGGACGCGGTGTCGAACACCAGGCGCCACGCCCCCGGTCCGTCGACCGGAAGATCCCGAATCCTTCCATCACTGTCGGTTACAGCGGACGTCACCGGCCTCCAGCCGCGGACGTCACCACCGAAGCCGACGATCATCCGTTCGAGCTGGACCGGCATGCCGTCGGCCGGCACCCCGGCGGCGGTGTCGAGCACATGCGTGGAAACAGTCACTCCCGCATCATGCCCGGTCCACTGTCAGCGACAGCGCTTCGCCCGGCCGGCGGCACAGGCAGCACAGGCAGCCAGCAGTACAGGCAGCAGTACAGGCAGCCGGCAGTACAGGTGGCACGGCCGGCCAGCGGAAGACGAACGGACACCGGAAGACGAACGGACACCGGCTCACGGGCCGCTGATCAGCCGCCGCAGCCGCAGCTCGGTGATCTCGGCCTGCTGCCCGGCCGCGACCCCGAGCTCCGTGGGCGGGTCGTTGTCCAGCCGTTCCCGCAACAGCCCCAACATCTCCTCGGCGCTGCGGCCCGCGGCGCGCACCAGGAAGATGTAGCCGAACCGGTCCTCATACTCCTGGTTGCCGGCAACCAGCGCCGCCTTCAGGTCCAGGCTCGCGTTGTCCAGGGCGGCCTGCTCCCGGCGCGGGGCGTCCAACCCAGCCAGGGTGGCCCGGGTGGACGTGGTCGGCGCGGGCAGCGGAGCGCCGCGTTCCCCGATGCGGGGATGGGCGGTGAACGCCTCCAACCAGTCCGCCTCGGTGAGCTGCCACCACTGCTCGCGGGCCGCGTCGAGCAACGCGGTGAGCGTGGGGTACGGCCGGCCGTCGGCGACCACGGCGGCCCAGTCCTCGGAACCGCAGCAGCCCAGCAGCTCGGCGTGGGCCGCTCCGGGGGACAGCGCGTTGAACCAGCGCATCGCCAGCTCCTGGCGTCCCGTGGGGGTCGGGGTGCCGATGAGACGCAACCGGGCCAGACCGCCGTCGGGGAACGCCTCCAGGCGCACGTGGGTGGCCTCCACCGGAACCTCCAGGTCGAACAGGTGCCGCGTGTTGGGCTGCACCCGGACCTGCGGCAGCAGCGGATACCACTGCGTGATCGCCGAGATCGACGAGACGTCGTCGTTGCCGAACAGTTCGGGGGCGGACGCCGCCCACAGGGCCACCGCCCGGGGTGCGTTGCCGTGGAAGTGCCGGGTGTCGACCTCCGCCCGGATCACCTGGCCGGTGGCGGCCAGGTGCACGACAACCCATTCGTGGCCCGTTCCCCGGCGGCGGCGGGTTTCCCAGCCCTCCCCCATCACCCGGGCCTCCCCGGAGGCGTTGAGGTTGTGCCGGTCGCCGTAGTGCATGTCGCTGCACGCGACCACCACCCCGCCGAGATAGGCCGCGGCCAGGTCGGAGGTGACACGGTCGAGCAGTCTCGGGTCGGGGATCACCGTGCCGTGCACGCGCAGCCTCGCCACCCCACCGTCCGGGTGAATGGTCAGCCGCAGGTGCGTGACGCGGGTGTGACCGGCCCGCACGACCGGCAGGACGTTGACCGCGTCGGCCCTGACCGGCGTCCGAGGTACCAGAGCGACCCAGTTGACCGACACCTCGGCCACCTCGGGCGCGGACGGGTAGCCACCGAGGGTGGCACCGTGGATCTCCACTGACTCCGGGGCGTTCCCGGTGAAGTGGGAGGTGTCGACGGTCACCGCACGCACCACGCCCGGCGCGCCGAGCCGGATGATCGCCCAGTCCGAGCCGTACAGGTCACGGCGGCGGCGGGTCTCCCAGCCGTCCGTCCACGCGCCCCGCTCGGTGAACACCCCTGGTCGGGCGATCGGCGGCTCGGGCAGCAGCATCCGCTCGGCGAGCGCGAAGAACTCGTCGTTCACGGCCACCACCGACCCACCGAACCGGGCCGCGGCGAGGTCGACAAGATTCGTCAGATCGGGAGCGTCGCTCACTGATCCTCTTCTCCTGCGGATCGGGTCCAGAAGATGTCCGGGACCCGGAGGCCCGGACATCTGCTGCTGGGAAGTCAGGTGCTCGGAAGTCAGGTGCTCGGAACGCGGATACCCCGGAAGCGGGACGGCGGGGTGTGGGCGCGGTGTCGCAGTCATCTCGACAGCAGCCGGCCGTGCGGCGGCCGGTCGCCGTCGGCACGCCTGCCGCGTAGGTAGGTGGCACGCACGACACCGTCCAGCGTCCGTCCAGCGTAGGGGGTCAGCGGATGGCGGTGGGCGAGACGGGCCGGATCGACGACGAAGGACCCCTCGGGATCGATCACGGTAAGATCCGCGTCCGCCCCCGGGCTGATGCGTCCCTTGCGCGCCAACCCGACCAGATCGGCCGGGCCGGTGCACATCCAGCGGGCCACGTCGGCCAGGTCGTGGCCGCGGCGACGAGCCTGGGTCCACACCGCGGCCAAGCCGAGCTGCACCGAGGCGATCCCGCCCCACGCCTGCCCGAAGTCGCCCGACTCGACGGCTTTGAGCTGCGGCGTGGACGGCGAGTGGTCGGTCACCACCCCGGCGAACAGACCCTCGGCAAGCCCCTGCCACAGCGCCTCCCGGTTGTCCTCCCCGCGGATCGGCGGTGCGCACTTGTACACGGTCGCACCATCGGGAACCTCCTCGGCGGTGAACGTCAGATAGTGCGGGCAGGTCTCGGCGGTCAGGGCGATTCCGGCGTCCCGGGCGGTCAGCACGTCGTCCAGTGCCGCCCCCGCGGACAAATGCAGGACGTGCAGGCGCGCGCCGGTCATCGCGGACAGTGCCGCGAGCCCGGCGACCGCCTCGGTCTCGGCTGCCGGCGGACGCGCGGCCAGCCAGCGCGCGTACTGCCGGCCCACGACCAGCGGCGCCGCCTCCAGGACCAACGACGACTCGGCGTGGACGACGGTCAGCGCGCCGAGCCGGGCGGTGTGGGCGGTGGCGGCGGCGAGCACGTCCATCCGGACGTGCGGGAACTCGGCCACCCCGGACGGCGCGAGGAACGCCTTGAAGCCGAACACCCCGGCGTCGTGCAGGGCCGCCAGGTCGGCGAGGTTACGCGTGTCCGCGCCGATGATCCCGCCCCAGAACCCGACGTCAACCCATGACTGGCCGGTAGCGGCGGCTCGCTTCTCGGTCAGCGCGGCCAGTGACGTCGTCGGCGGGATCGCGTTGAGCGGCATGTCGATGATCGTGGTGACGCCGCCGGCGGCAGCGGCCCGGGTGGCGGTGGCGAAGCCCTCCCACTCGGTCCGGCCGGGTTCGTTGACGTGGACGTGGGTGTCGACCACCCCGGGCATCAGCGCGAGGTCGCCGAGATCGGTGACGTCCGGGGTGGCGCGCACCGCCTCCGGCGGCGTGACGGCGATGATCCGCCCGTCGCTGATGTGCACGGCGGCCGGGCGGACGCCCTCGGGGGTGACGACCCGCGACGAGCACAGCACAACCGGACGTTCCGGCAGGTCATCCGGCCCGGTCACAGCTGTCCAGGCCCCGCCCGCACCGGAGGCCGCCATCCGGCCGGACCCTGTCATGGGGCAGGATCCTGAGATCGGGCTGGACGCTGCCATCGGGCACCGCCGGGATCCGGGAGGTCCCCGAGAGTTTCGGGATCCCCGGAATCTTCCAGATCCACAGGGCCTGCGGGGTCCCCGAGACCTTCGGGATCGTCGGGATCGTCGGGATCGTCGAGGTCCAGGAGATCCTGCGGACGGATCGGCACCCGGCGCAGATCACGGCCGATCGCGTTGCGGACCGCCGCCACCACGGCCGGGGTCGCCGAACAGGTGGGGGCCTCCCCCACCCCCTTCACACCGTAGGGCGCACCCGGCTGTGGACGGCTCAGCGCGATGAAATCCAGCTCCGGGACGTCGGCCGTGCTCGGCAGGATGTAGTCGTGGAACGTCGGATTGCACACCACTCCGTCGCACACCACCAGCTCCTCCATCAGCGCGAGCCCCAGACCCTGCGCTGTGCCGCCCTCGACCTGCCCGCGAAGCGACAGCGGGTTGAGCACCGTGCCGACGTCCTGGACCAGCGACATGGACACGACCCGCACCAGCCCCAGGTCGACGTCGACGTCGACGACCGCGCGGTGCGCCGCCGCGGCGAACGCCACGTGCACGTCGCCCTGGCCGTCGGCGTCCAGCGGCTGGGTGCGCCGGTGGCGGAAGACCTCCACCGCCTCGACCGGTCCGTCGGCGAGCGCGTCCGCGACCGTCATGCGCACCCCGGCCTCGCCGGCGACGATCTCGCCGCCGGCGAGCGTCAGCACCCGCCGCGGCTGCGCGACGACGTCGTCGGGCAGGCCGAGCCGGCGGGCCACCCGGGCCAGCAGCCTGTCGGCGACCGTGACCGCGGCGGCGCGCACGGCACCGCCACTCATCCATGTCTGGCGGGATGCGCTGGTCGACCCGGCGCTGCCGACGGTGGTGTCCGCCGGGGCGAGCACCACCTGGCCGACCCCGAGCTCGGTCCGGGCGATCTGCCCGGCGATCGTCACGAAACCCTGGCCGACCTCGGCGCACGCGCTGTGCACGACGGCCCGGGGGGCGCCGTCCGGGCCGACTTCCAGGCGTACCCGGGCGGTGGAGTAGTCGTCGAACCCCTCGGAGAACAGCAGGTTCTTGTACGCCAGGGCATAGCCGACACCACGGCGGACCCGGGCCGGATCGGCCGCGGCGAGGCGCCCGCCGGGCAGCGACGTCACCGGCGTCCGCCCGGACACCGGCGGCGGCAGCGGGCGGGCGGCAACGGTTTCGATCATTTCCCGCAGCGGCAGCGGCTCGGGCACGACCTGCCCGGTGGGCAGCACGTCCCCCGGTTCGAGCGCGTTGCGCCGGCGCAGCTCCACGGGGTCGATGCCGAGGGTGCCGGCGAGCCGGTCCAGCTGCGCCTCGTGCCCGACGGCCACCTGGGGGACGCCGAAACCACGCATCGCCCCGCATGGCGGGTTGTTCGTCCGGACCACCCAGCCGTCCAGCACCGCGTTGGGAACCCGGTAGGGCCCGGCGGCATGCGTGACCGCGTTGGTCAGCACCGCCGGGGACGACGAGGCGTACGCCCCACCATCCATGATCAGACGCGCCTGGACGCTGACCAGCAGCCCGTCCCGGGAGGCGGTGTGCCGGAACCACATGCGGGCCGGATGCCGGTGCGGATGGCCGAGAAACGACTCGACCCGGTCGTAGGCGATCCGCACAGGACTGCCGGTGACCAGCGCGAGCAGCGTGCCGTGGATCTGGAGCGTGATGTCCTCACGTCCGCCGAACGCCCCGCCGACACCGGCGAGGGTCAGCCGCACCCGGTGCTCGGGGATACCCAGGCACGCCGCGATCTGCTCGCGGTCGGAATGCAGCCACTGCGTCGCCAGCCGCAGGTCAACGCCACCGTCGGCCGCCGGGACGGCCACAGCAGCCTCACAGCCGAGGAACGCCTGATCCTGCATGCCCACGACATAGGAGCCGGTGACGCTGACCGCACCGTGGGCCCGCGGGTCGCCGTGGCGGAGATGGATCTCGCGGAAGACGTTCCCGTCGGGATGCAGCAGCTCGGTGTCGCGGAGGGCGTCCACGATCCGCTCGGGGTCGGTCAGCGGCGGAAGCGGCTCGTAGTCGACCTCGATCGCGGCCAGCGCCGCCACGGCGGTCCGGGCGTCCACCGCCGCCACCGCCGCCACCGGTTCGCCCTGGTAGCGCACGACGTCGGCGGCGAACACCGGCTGATCGGCGACGATCAGACCGTAGGTGGCCATGCCGGGCACGTCCGCCGCGGTCACGACCGCCGCCACGCCGGGCAGGCGCCGGGCCGCGGAGGTCTCGACGCGCCGGATGCGCGCCCGCGGATGGGGACTGCGCAGCGTCCGGGCATGCAGCATCCCCGGCAGGCGGAGGTCACCGGCGTACGGGAAGGTACCGCCGACCTTGGCCGGCCCGTCCGGGCGCGGTACGGACGCGCCGATCCCCTGATCAGCGGACGTCCGGTCGACAGATGCCTGGTCGACGGGCGTCCGATCAGCGGATGTCCGATCGGACGGTATCCAACCAGTAACCATCCGGTCAGTGCGCTCAGTGGGTGGACGCGGGTTCATCATCGTCCGCATCTTCCGAACAGCACGACGGCCCGCCCCCGGTC
>NZ_CAAAFR010000039.1:0-47806 GCF_900634745.1 Protofrankia symbiont of Coriaria ruscifolia | reverse complement strand
GTCGCCGGCCCGCCCCCGGTCGCCGGCCCGTTCTCGGTCACCAGCCCGTTCTCGGTCACCAGCGGGCATCCTGGACCGATCGGATCGCGGCGATGATCCGTCCGTAGCCGGTGCACCGGCAGATGTTGCCGGCCAGCGACTCGCGGATCTCGTCCTCATCGGCGTCGGGACGCCGGGCCAGCAGGTCGGTGACGGCAACCACGAACCCCGGCGTGCAGAAACCGCACTGGACGGCGCCGTGGGCGAGGAACGCGGCCTGCACAGCGCGCGCCGGCCCGCCCACACCCAACCCGGCCACGGTCGTGACCTGGGCGTCGGCAGCGTCCGCGGCAAGGACCGTACAGCTTGTCACCAACCGGCCGTCCATCAGGACCGAGCAGGAACCGCACCGGCCCTGCTCGCAGGCATCCTTGACCGACAGCACGCCCAGTTGGTCACGCAGCACGCGCAGCAGGGACTCCCCGAACCAGACATCGGTCACCTCCCGCAGGCTGCCGTCGATGTAGAGCTGGTAGGACACCCGCGGTTCGGCATCGACGTCGGTACAGGTGTCACTGCCGGACGTGGCAGCAGGCCCGATGTTGCATTCGGCGCCGTGCAATGGACCTCCTCCAATGGACGCGCCCCGGTGGACACACTCACTCATGCCCGTGCCCGCCGGCCGCCCGCTGATACCCCGATGCACCCGGTGTTGCCGGCGCACCCGATCCCCCCGGTGCCGCCGCCGGTGCCCCAGCCGTCGGACGCGGCTGCGGGCCCGACAGACAGCGTCCGGCTGCGCGCGCCGCCAGCACCCCGGCGGCGTGCCGGCGGTAGGCCACCGAGGTGCGCAGATCGCCGGGGAGCGGAGCGGAGGCGGTCTGGACGGCTTCGGTGACAAGCTCGCCGAAGCCCGCAACGACGTCGGCGGGAGCCGTGCCCGTCGACCAGTCGACCCCCTCACGGACGAAGTCCTCCGCGGCAACCGGGCGGATCGGCCGGCTCGCCACCCCGCTGATCGCGCAGGCGACCCGCTCCCGCACCCGATCGACAACCAGTGCGCACGAGACCAGCGCCGCCGAGGCGGCCTGCCGTGAGCCGACCTTGAGGTAGACCTGGGGACCGCACGGCCGGGGCAGCCGGACCGCCGTGATCAGCTCGACCGGGCTCCGGCCGTCGGCCAGGTAGGACGAGATCGCCACCGTCCGCGCGCCGTGCACACTGTGCAGGACGACCTCGGCGTCGGCCGCGCTCAGGAAGGTCAACAGATCTCCCCGCGGATCGGCCGTGCCGAGTGCTCCACCGACCGTGCCCAGGTTGCGGATCTGCGGTGATCCGACGACCCGTGCCATGGCGGCGAGACCGGGTGCCAGCGACCAGCCGGCCAGGTCGTGGTAGGTGACGCCGGCACCGACGATGAGTCCGTCGGCACTGGCACCCCGGGTACGCAGTTCCAGGACCCGGCGCAGGGCGACGATCCGTCGCGGCCGGCGCCGGCCGGTTCGCAGCGCGGGGACCAGGTCGGTACCGCCCGCGAGCAGGTCCGCCGCACCGTCGGCCAGGATCTCGACGGCGTCGGCCACGGTCAGCGGCCGGTACAGGCCGGTCGGACCGGTCGGACCGGTCATCGAGTGGCCGGGCGGGTGGGCAACCTGACCGCCGGCCGCATCGTCGGCAGTAACAATCATGCGTGCTGCTGTGGGAGCGTCCTCACGGCACGGAAGCCCGCTGGCGGGTGTGATGGCAGGGATGACGGTCGGCCGCGCACAACCCCACATGACAGCCGACGATAGTGGCCCGAGGTTACACGCATGTTCACTATCGGCGACGTGCGGGGGCTTCCTGGCCGGCCGGCAGCAGAAGTCACCCGACGAAAGCCGACGTGGACGAGTCGGACGTCGATGGATCACAGCCGCATTCATCCGTATTGAACACGATACATCCGCAGCGGGAGTCATATCAGTCCGGTCCGGCGGTGTCCGGCATTACGCAAAAAAGGGAGCGCCCTCACGACGATGTCCGCGGGTTCCCCGAGCACGAAGAAACCATGATCATATCATTTCCGGCCGGCTGGGTCCGCGGCCTCGGATGGAAACCGCGGCCGCGTCGCTTCCGGAAGACAATGAGATATCGATCACCGTCACCTTGTGTCACACCCGGGACGCGAGGTCGAAACAGGGGCTCGTTTTAATCAGCACACTCGAAGAACACTTTTACCGGACTCGTTACCGGACCCGGCCGGACCGGATCGGAACCCGGCTCGTGATCTGCACCTGATACGCAGCTGCGGTCCGGCGACCTCTGCCCCAGGAGGTGGTTGACGTCCGTCCAAGAATGACGAACACAGATCCTTCGCTCCGGCACGGCTGGCATCCGGTCGCGCTGTCATCGGACATCGGTGACGAGCCGGTATCCGTGCGGCTCCTCGGTGACCTGTGGGTGATCGCCCGTCTCGACGACCGGGTGACGGCCCTTGCCGACCGCTGCCCGCATCTGCTGGCACCACCTTCGACCGGCCGCTCCGACGCTCCCCAGCACGTCTGCCCATACCACGGCTGGCGTTTCGTCGCATCCGGTGCATGTACGGCCATGTCCGCGCCCGAGTCGGGCGCTCTCCGGTCGGAACGCACCCGGGCCGCCCCGGCGTGGGGCGCCACCGAACGTCACGGACTGGTCTGGATCGCCCCCGAGGAACCGTTCGCGGACATCATCGGCCTGCCCGAGGCGGACGATCCCAGCTTCGACTCCCGGTGGCTGGACGTCACCCGGAGCCCGGCGTGCGCGGCCGTGCTTGTCGACGATCTCCTCGATGCCGCGAACCTTCCGTTCGTCCACCCGAGCGTGGTCTGCACCGACCCGATCCGTACTGGCCCGATCCGCACCAGCGTGGGCGGCGTGGGCGAACAAACGATTACCCTTCGCCGTAGCATCGCTGCCGATGGCAACGGATTCCGTATAAGGATGGAACAGACAGTCACCAATTCCGGGAAGCCGGCAGCGGCGGCCGGTCCGCGACCGCCGAGCGGCCGCCACCGGTCGACCTGTACCTACCGGCCACCGTTCCAACTCCGGCTGGTACTGGAGTATCCCGACGTCGGGATCACCAGTACGATCTTCTTCTGCCTGCAACCCGAGGACGCCGCGTCCACCCGTATCTACACCCGCCTGCTCCGCAACGATCTCGGCGGGAACCCCGACCGGCTGGCCGAGGCCGCCCGCATCGAACAGATGATCTTGGACCTGCACCTCGCTGCGCGGCAAAGACGCCCGCTCGACGGCCTGCCGCTGACACCCACCGGCTGCGGCACCAACGACGCCGGCGCAGATGCCGACATGCATACGGACGGTATGCATGCAGACAGCATGCCCACCAGCGTCCAAGCGGACGGCGTCCAAGCGGACGGCGTGCAGGCGGACGGCGCCGGAATCGCGTTGCGGCGAGCACTGTCCGCGCTGGTCGAACGGGCACGGCTGACCCCAACGCGCGACCGGCCCGGCGGCATCCGCTACGCCCGTCGCGCGAAGGCGGGCTCCCGCCCCTGACCTCCCCGACCCAACCCGCAACCCGCCCAACCCTCCGGCCTTTCCGTCATCGGCCCGCGCCGATTGCCGACGCACATAAACGCATATAAAAAGAACGACCAAAACCCCGGTACCGATATCCTCCCATCCGCCTTTCGGACACTCACACCCACCCCATGTCCCGATCCGTCCACACCGCTGTTGGTCGCCACCTTCCCAAGGCGGCGACCAACAGCGCAAAATGCCAGCTCAGACCAGGTGTCCGCGGGTCTTCGGCAAATAGTCGCCACAACAACCACTGCAATTGCAACGACCGTCCGGGCCACCCGGGGAAAATTCTGTGACCAGAATCAAGTTCTTCTCCTCGGGATCGCGCCGCCACCACGGCCTCAGACCCATGACACACACCGGTGTCACCTCCAGGCGCTCCGGCTCATCGCGCCGAAACCCCCACGCAATCCATGCATGACGAAGCTGTAGGTGGAAACCGTCGTTACAGCAGCGGTTTCCACCTACACCTTCCGCTCTACAGGTTTTCGAAGAGGAGCAGAACGAGGTCGGTACTACCGTCGCCGCCCGCGAGGACCTCGATGTTCTGGCCCTTTTCCTCGAAGGTGAGCTTCGTTCTGCCGTCCGAGCCACCCTGCTGCAGGAACTTGTAACCGGCGGCGGGCAGCGCCTGCCGGTAGAACTGGACCGCCGCGGAGGGGGTCACGTCATGCAGCGAGATCGTCGCACGCTGGGGCTTGGACACCGAGACCGTGGGGGTCGCTCCCTTCGGGAACGGAAAGCCCGCGGGGACGACCGTTCCCTTAAGGGCTTCAACCCCCGCGGTCGCGCCCGCGCCCGCGGTGACCTGAGGAGCCGCCGTCCCTGCCGGAGGAGCCGTGCCCGGCGACACCAACAGGTCAGTTGGCAGGTCGGTCGGCAGGTCCACGGGTGGAACGCTCGGAGCAGCCTCTGCCGCTGTCGCCGGCGCGACCGCAGCAGAGGGCGACGGCGTGGAGCCACCACACGCACCGAGTAGGAGCGTCAGGCCCACGCCGGCTCCGGCCGTCACCGCACGAAGCTGCGGCCTTTCCGCTCGGCCCATTAAGGTCGTCAGACTCATCGGACTCATCAGATCCCCCACTCACGGACTGCTGTCCGTACATCCCCATACACGTGTTGACCTACGGGGCCCGGTAGCGCCCCTGCCAGAGCCGACCCTGCCAAAGCTATGTCCTATTCGACGTGCCGGACGTTCCGTCAGGACGGCGGGCAGGCGTTCCGTCAGGACGGCGGGCAGGCGTTCCGTCAGGACGGCGGGCAGGCGTTCCGTCAGGACGGCGGGCAGGCGTTCCGTCAGGACGGCGGGCAGTAAAGCTGCTGGCCCAGCGGCGCGAGGGTGAGAAACGGTGCGGCAAGTGTGCAGCCGAGCGCCGCGGCGGCCGCGTCGACGCCGTCCAACTGGTCACGCACGGCATCCCAGGGGGCGTCGCTCATCACGCCGGCCACCGGCAGCGGGCAGGCTGCCAACACCCATCCGCGGTCGACCACCACGAAACCGCCGCCCATCCCCTCCAGCGCCCGGGCGGCCGTCATCATGTCGTGGTCGCCGGCCCCGATGATGGCCAGGTCGCCGGGTGCCACGCTCGTGGTCATCGCGATCGCACCCTGACGCAGGCCGATCCCGCGGATGAACCCGACCCGCGTCCCGGCAGGCTGATCCGCGCGGCACGTGACAAGGGCTACCTTCAGCAGGTTCTGCTCCGGGTCGGCCTCGGCACAACCGGTAACGCCGCCGGTGACGGCCGGTCGCACCATAACCACCTCAACGCACGGCTCCTCACCCTGAATGAGGATCACCTGGACTCCGTTCACGGCCCGGCCGGCGGAACCGAGAGAGGCCGCGGGCACGGTGAACGATCCGCTGTGCAGCCCCGGGGGCAGCGACAACCGTTCGCGGGCCCAGGCGGGGATGACGTCGAGGTTGTCGAACAGCGGGCGTCCCCGCTCCGCGGCCAGCCGCCCACCGGAGAGCACGACCTCCGGCGGGTGGGGCCCGGCGATCTCGCTGACGATCTGGATGTCGGCCAGGTGCGTCGGCGTGAGCGATCCGAGCAGGTGGTCCAGACCGTGGCGGCGGGCCGGGGCGAGAGTCGCCATACGGACGGCGGTCAGCGGGTCCATGCCTGCCTTGACCGCCCGGCGGACGTCCCGGCCGAGATGACCGCGCACGACAAGATCGATCACCGTGCGTCCATCGGAGGCTTCCAGTAGCGCCTCCCAGGGGTCGTCGTCAGCGGTCCGCTCGACCGGCAGACCCCCCGACGCCGACCCGGACCCGGAGCCGAACGTGGGCCCGGAGGGGGAGACGGGTCCGAACCCGTCGGGCTCGGGCCCCACGGGGAACGCCCCCGGCATGCCGGTGACGTCCAGCGGCGGTCCCCCGGCGGACTCGGGTAAGGAAACCGGCTGCCGCGGCACCATCGTCGTCATTGCGGCAGGCATGGCAGGCGTTACAGGCAGTGCCTCCAGCAGCCGCATCGGGGTGCGGGTGGCGGTGGCGAGCTGCCCGCCGCGCGGTCCGCACAAGGCAGTCAACCGGCTCGTGTCCGCCAGCAGGGTGACCGTTCCGCGGGGCACGACGACGCGAGCAAGCTCACCGGGGGTCAACAAGGTCCGTTCGACCCGGATGTTCTCGTCAACATAGGCCGGCAGGAGGTAGCGACCGGAGGCGTCCAGCGCACGGCGAGCGCTCAGCGCCCCCGGCTGTGTCACCGCGGCGATGAACCGTCCGACGATCAGCAGGTCACGGCGCTGCAGCTCACCGGTGTGGACGACGACCAGCGTGCCACCATGCACGATCAGGTCCGCATCCTCCTGACCACCTGCGACCCGGTGCAGCCGCCGGAGTTCCGCCGGGCTCGGGGCGAGGTCGGCGCTGTGCGCGGCTGCGCGCCGCGGGAGGCGACCATGTCCGGCCGACGGTCCGGAAACCTGGGCCTTCCGGACCTGCCCGACCGGCTTCCGGACCTGCCCAAGCGCGCAAGAATCATGATCTTGTTCGGCTGGGGATCTTTCCGGCAGGCGGATCACAGGTCCGGGTCCGCATGCGAGCCACCCTTGTTGGCGGTCACGTCCGGCGGTCATGAAGCCTCCGCAGACACCGTTTGGACGAGGATGGAACATGACCCTGCGCAAAGAACTCGTTCGACAATGTGACGTACGTTATGCCTTGGCGCAGCCCTGCGACCTCGAAGTGGGTACGCGAACGCGGCATAGCCGCTTACTGTGCCGCCACAGAGCCGGCGACGCCCGCAAAAACGGGTATCTTAACATGGCTGTCATAGGTTCGGTGCCGGTGGTCACAACGGTGGGCTGTTCGAGAGATCCCGGACATCACAGCGACGCACCGGGGAGACGCATACGGGCTGTACCGGCTGCCCGGACGCATCCGGACTGTACCGGGCGCGCTCAGGGCAGACCCACCGGGCATGTGCCTGCTGGCATGCATGGTGCCAAAGGCGAAGCGATCATGTTTTTTTCGCGACGCCGAAGGCCCAAACTCTCCGGGTCGCCGGCGGGTGGACGCACCCGTGGCCGCGACCGCTAGACTTCGCCACCGTGCTGCTGAGTCCGCACGAACAGGAACGGCTGCTCATCCATGTGGCGGCCGGGCTCGCCCGCGAGCGGCGGGCCCGCGGCCTGCGGCTCAACCACCCCGAAGCGACCGCCGTCATCACGTCCTTCCTGCTCGAAGGCGCCCGGGACGGCCGTACCGTCGCCGATCTGATGGCAGCCGGACGGACCGTGCTCACCCGCGAGGACGTCATGGACGGCGTCCCCGAGATGCTCGGCGAGGTGCAGGTCGAGGCGACCTTCCCGGACGGCACCAAGCTGGTCACCGTCCACGAGCCGATCCCGTGAGCAGAGCCGAGCCCATGAGCGAGCAGATACCGTGAGTGAGCAGATACCGTGAGCGAAGCCGCCGGCATCCGGCCAGGCGAGATCCGCCACGACGGCGACCCGGTGGAGATCAACCCAGGACGACCGGCGCTGACGTTGCGTGTGCGTAACGTCGGTGACCGTCCGGTGCAGGTCGGGTCGCACTACCACTTCGCCGCCGCCAATCCGGCCCTGGAATTCGACCGGGACGCCGCGTGGGGGCACCGGCTGGCCGTTCCCGCCGGCACCGCCGTCCGGTTCGAACCCGGCGTCGAACGCGAGGTGGACCTCGTCCCGCTGGCGGGCCTGCGGGTGGTGCCCGGCCTGCGCACCGAGTGGGCCGGTCCCCTGGACTGCGCTCCTGACGAGACTCCGGCCGGCATGCCTGACGGCACTGCTGACGGCACTACGAACGGCGCTTCGGACGGTGCTCCCGGCCCGCCGGGCCGGCGCGGGGCGCGCCCCGTGAGCAGGTACCTCGACCGGTCCCGTTACGCCGACCTGTACGGGCCGACCGTCGGTGACCGCATCCGCCTCGCCGACACCGACCTGTTCATCGAGGTCACCGAGGACCACAGCCGCGGACCCGCCGGTGCCGGCACCGGCGACGAGGCGGTGTTCGGCGGCGGCAAGGTGATCCGGGAGTCCATGGGGCAGGCCCGGACGTCGCGCGCCGAGGGTGCCCCGGACCTCGTCATCACCGGGGCGGTGATCCTCGACCACTGGGGGGTCGTCAAGGCCGACGTCGGTATCCGGGACGGGCGGATCGTCGCGCTCGGCAAGGCCGGCAACCCCGACATCATGGACGGCGTCCATCCCGACCTGGTCATCGGACCGGGCACGGAGATCCTCGCCGGCAACGGGAAGATCCTCACCGCGGGGGCGGTGGACTGCCACGTCCACCTGATCTGCCCGCAGCAGGTCCCCGAGGCCCTCGGCGCCGGCATCACCACGCTGATCGGCGGCGGGACCGGGCCCGCCGAGGGCACCAAGGCCACGACCGTCACCCCCGGCCCGTGGAACCTCGCCCGGATGCTGTCGGCGATGGACGCGCTGCCGGTCAACGTCGTCCTGCTCGGCAAGGGCAACACCGTGGGTGAGGACGCCCTGTGGGAGCAGCTGCGCGGCGGCGCCGCCGGCTTCAAGCTGCACGAGGACTGGGGTTCGACACCGGCGGCGATCGACGCGTGCCTGCGGGTCGCGGACGCCTCCGGGGTGCAGGTCGCGCTGCACTCCGACACCCTCAACGAAGCCGGTTTCGTCGAGGACACCCTGGCCGCGATCGCCGGCCGGGCCATCCACGCCTACCATACCGAGGGTGCCGGCGGCGGGCACGCCCCGGACATCATCACCGTGGCCGCGGCGGCGAACGTCCTGCCGAGCTCCACGAACCCGACCCGCCCACACACCGTCAACACCCTCGACGAACACCTCGACATGCTCATGGTCTGCCACCATCTGAACCCGAGCGTGCCCGAGGACCTGGCCTTCGCCGAGAGCCGGATCCGGCCGTCCACGATCGCCGCCGAGGACGTCCTGCACGACCTCGGCGCCATCTCGATGATCGGTTCGGACTCACAGGCCATGGGACGCATCGGCGAGGTCGTGCTGCGCACCTGGCAGACCGCGCACGTGATGAAGGCCAGGCGTGGCCCACTGCCCGGGGACGCCCGCGCCGACAACGCCCGCGCCCGCCGGTACGTCGCCAAGTACACGATCTGCCCGGCCGTCGCGCACGGCCTGGACGCCGAGATCGGCTCGGTGGAGCCGGGCAAGCTCGCCGACCTGGTGCTCTACGACCCGGCGTTCTTCGGCGTCCGGCCGGCTGTCGTCATCAAGGGCGGGTTCGTGGCATGGGCGGCGATGGGCGACGCGAACGCGTCCATCCCCACCCCCCAGCCGGTACTGCCGCGCCCGATGTGGGGCGCGGCAGCAGGCCCGGCCGCGGCGTCGTCGCTGTCGTTCGTTGCCCCCGCGGCCCTCGACGCCGGTCTGCCGGGACGGCTCGGCCTGGCCAAACCGATGGTCGCGGTCGCGGACGTGCGCCGCCGAGGCAAAGCGGACCTGCCGGAGAACACCGCGACCCCCGACATCCAGGTCGACCCCGAGACGTTCACCGTGACCATCGACGGCGACGCCGTCGAACCTGCCCCCATAACCGAACTCCCCATGGCCCAGCGCTACTTCCTGTTCTGACCCCCTCGGCGCTGAAGTCCTGCCGGGCGTCAGTCCCGACCGCAGGCGTCCCGACGACGCCCACGCCGTGGCGCACCGTCCGCCCCGGCCAGCGGCTCGACGACCACCGTCCGGTAGACGCCGGCCCGCTGTCCTTCGTCCGGTCGGTGCGGACGGTTCGTGCCCCGCGGAACGCACCGCGGGAATGTGAACGCGCCGCGGGAATGTGATGGTCACCTCCGTGGGGCTGTTGACTGTTGTCTGCTGGCCGTTGGGAGGATGCCTGATGGTGGACCCGAGCCGGGCGGCGTTGCTGTTACTGGCGGACGGCCGGTTGCCGGCGGGCGGTCATGCGCACTCCGGCGGGATCGAGGCCGCGACCGTCGACGGCAGCGTCACCGATCTCGCCGATCTCGAACGCTTCCTGCGCGGCCGGCTAGCCACAGCCGGCCTGGTAGCCGCCACCTTCGCCGCGGCCACCTGCCGATCGTCCCGCCGGTCTCACCCGGGTGGGAGCGTCCCGGCCAAAATCGTCGCCGCCGAGACCGTCGCGACACCGACCGGGGTGATCGCCGATCTGGACGCCGAGTTGGACGCGCGGACGCCGTCACCGGCGCAACGTTCCGCGAGCCGCGCGCAGGGCCGGGCGTTGCTGCGCGCGGGCCGCGCCGCCTGGCCGGGCGTGTCCTGCCCGATCCCTGCGCCGCACCATCCGGTCGCGTTCGGCCTGGTCGCCGCACACTCCGGCCTCTCCCCCGCCGACGTCGCGCTGGCCGTCGCCTACGGCGCGATCAGCGGCCCCGCCTCGGCCGCGACCCGCCTGCTCGCCCTGGACCCGCTGGCGGTCACCGCCGTCCTCGCCCGCCTGTCGACCGATGTGGAGCACACCGCCGCCGAGGCGACCGCCCTGTCGAACCGCCCACCAGCGGGCCTCCCCGCGACCACCGCACCCCGCCTGGAACTCCTCGCCGAACGCCACCACACCGCCGAAATCCGCATGTTCGCCTCCTGACCCGGTCGACACGGTCAGCGTCCAAACAACTTCCCGATCGCCGCCGCGCGGGCCTACGGTGCACCAAAATGATCTCCGAACCGTCCCACGGGCCGCTATCGTGCGGCTCGGGCGGTGGTGGGAGCAGCTGTCATGACGATCATGAGAACTGATGGCGTCTCTGCTCACCTCCACACATCAGATTGCATCAACCTGCGGTACCGTTTGGTCGTAAGCTTGGTCGGATTGAGGCAGGACTTGGTCGGATTGAGGCAGGAGGAGTCCGGTATGGATGAGTCCGAGCTGCCACCGACCCTCGCCGACGCCGAGGAGATCGACGCGGATCCCGAGACCGAGCAGGCCATTGATGAGGCGCTCGAAGACTACGCCGCGGGCCGGTTCATCCGCTGCTACGGCGAGGACGAGTTCGACGCCCTCCTCGCCTCACTGGCCGCACACCCGCACCCTCGGGCCAGCTGACCGCATCCACATATCCGCGGACGAGCGAGTCGGCATCGAACAGTTGTTCAGGTCGCCTATCGTGTGCGCATGCCGACCTTCGACGCCGTCGCGAGGTTCCTCGCGGAGTACTCGCGGCTGAGTCCTGCGGAGCGTGCCGCGTTCGACCGGGCGCGTCGGCTGTTCGTCCAGGCCCTACGTGAGAGCCGCAAGGATCCCCGGCTCCGCACAAAGCCCTTCAGGAAGAAGCCGGGCGTCTGGGAGCTGACATGGGCGCCCGACGGCCGGGCGCTATGGATGTACAGCGACCCGGTCCCCGGCAAGCCCGGCCCACACATCATCTGGCTCCGCGTCGGCACCCACGACATCTTCGAGCGGTAGTAACCCTGCGCACGTCTGTCGTCGCGGGGTCTGCGGCGGAAGACTTTTGTCGACGCTGGTCAACACGGTCTGATATTCAGCAGGTGTCAGCGGTGGTTTCGCTCTGGCGCCCGTGACCAGGCCCTGCTCGTGCTGGCGTACCCGCACAACGGCGCCACCTACGAACAGCTCACCGAAGGCTTCGAGGGGGTAGCACCGCGCACCGCTACGTCCGCGAGGCCGTCACGCTGCTCGCCAAGGCCGGCCGGAGCCTGACCGCGGCGCTGTGGATGCTCGCCTGAACCCACAACAACTTCGCGATCCTCGATCGCATCGTCGTGCGCAGATAGGGACCGCATCCGCGTGCGCAACCGACTCTACTACTCGGGCAAACACAAGCACCACGGGGTCAACCTCCAGGGGCTGACCGGTCCCGACGGCCGGCTCATCTGGATCTCCGACGGGCTCCCCTGCGCCACCCACGACATCACCGCCGCCCGCCACCACAACGTCTTCGGACTCATCAGCCGCGCCGGCCTGTACCTGTCCGTCGACAAGGGCTACGTCGGCGACGAAACCGACCTGCTGCTCGCTCCGTACAAGGGCCGCGACCTACCCGACCGCTACCAGGATGCCAACCGTGACCAGGCGAAGATCAGAGCCAACGGCGAGCGTAGTTTCGCGACGCTGAAGAACTGGCACATCTTCGACCGGTTCCGCGGCTGCCCCCGTAATGTCGGCTCATTCGCTCAGGCCATGTTCGTATTGGAGAACGAAGGCCGGGAAAAACCAAGATGGAAAAAGCTCTGTGTACCAAATACTGGAGGTACCAATAAGCCCAGCCGGCCCCTACATCCGGCACAGTTTATAACACCCGACTCGACGAGTACAGATCAACTGCAGGCGCAGGTGGAGCGGTCGTCAGTCGGATTGGGCGGGCCTGGCCTGAACCCGGGCACACCGCCACCGTCCGGGGCGACGACTGCGCCGCCTGGTGCATCGCCTCCACGAACCCCGACCCCGGGCCGAAATCCCATGTCTGGATCAGTGTCCGGTAGCCGGCGGCTTCCAGCGTCCAGGCGATCCACTCCGCCCACGGCCGATCCACCCCGGTGTAGGACACGAAGAAGTCCAGGTTGCCGTCCGTACCACCCCCGCCGGTCACCCTGGAAGTGTCCCACCACGACCCACCGCACCGGACCATACCGGTACAGCCTTCACCAGCCTCCGTGCAGCCAAACCGGTCCCCTGGAGCAGGCTCTGGATGACCGGCGGATTTCCAAAGAAGTCGATCCTCACGTCAACATCGCCTGGGTGATGTGTGCGCACTGCTCCGGCCGGGGTTTCCCATGGCCGATCATCGCTTGCTCTCAGCTCACACAACATATTTTGATCAGGTCCGGGAGTCGTCGACGCGCTGACACAGCCATAACCGCAGCACAAGGATGGTTTGTCGCTGTTCAGCTGACGCGGAGCGTGGTGTCGGCCGGTGTTCGAACGTCCGTGCCGTCGATGCCAGATGCGGTTACGATGTTGGTGTGACTGAGATGCCGCTTCCCGAGGGCGAACAGCTGACCCAGGTGGCCCGCGACACTGCTGTGTCGGGGCAGGTTGTGTACCTGACCGACCGGGGCCAGCGGCTGGCCGCGATCGTCCCGGCCGGTCTCGCGGAACTTCTCGAGCGCAGCGGGGAGATGCCGGCCGGTCTGCGTGTACTGGGCGCCCGGGCCGCGGGCCGCAGCGGACGACACGACATATCCGAGCGTATTGAGGAAATCCTGCGCAGCGAGGTGACGCCATAGCCTTGGTCGTCGACGCAGGACCACTATATGCCTATGTCGACGCCGACGATCAACATCATGAAGCTTGCGCAGAGCTACTGGAAACGCATTCAGGTCCACTGATCGTTCCTATTCTTGTCGTGACCGAAGTCGTCTACTTGCTCAGTAGCCGTCTCGGCCTGTCCGCAGAACTCCGTTTCCTGGCGGATATGGCCTCGGGAGCATTCGACGTTGAGCCAGTCCACGCGACCGACGGGCTACGTATCGCCGATCTGGTCAACCGATACCGCAACCTTCCGCTCGGTACGGTCGACTCCTCGGTGATCGCCTGCACCGAACGACTCGGTGTCGATGAAGTCGCAACCGTCGACCGGCGGCATTTCACCGTTGTGAAAGCCAATCGCGTATTCACGTTGCTGCCCTGATCTGCCTCTCCTGACGCTGTCGTGACGACAACCAGCGAGAGGCTTACGACGGGAACGTTGCCGGCTGCGGTTCTAGAATGGAGGGACCGTGCTGGTCGTGGCGTTGCCGGCGGGCGTCTCCTCGAGGCTGATCTCCCAGTCCGACGCCTGGTCGAACGGAAGGTCGAATTTCTCGAAGGAGCAGTCGCGGGTGAATCCGTGTCGTGCGGCGTCCCAATCACTGCCGGATTTGAAATAGACCCAGTAGGTGCCGGTGATCCCGGTTATCGTGGCGCTGGAACTGCCCCGCACGTAAATAGTGACCTGGGGATTCGACGGGTTTCCGTTGGCCACCGAGACGGCGACGTCGGAGACGCCGCCATTGTTGATCCGCAGGCGTCCGGATCCTCGCCGTCCGGTTCGCTGGATGATCTCGCCGTTGGCCGCGCGGCGATCGGTGACCGGGGGAGCCACGGGCTCCGCGGGTAACATCAGCTCACCGAACTTCAGATTGAGCCCGGCAAGACCTTCCATGGCCGCCTTGTAGGAACTGGACTTCACCGCCCGGTAGACGTCCTGCTTGGCCTCGTACAGTTGCGTTTGCTGTGCTGCCTCGAGGCCACAGGAATTTGACTTCGTCACGTTCGCCGAAGAGATGTTCTTCTGCAGCCTGTCCCAGACGAAGACAGTGCTCTCCAGGCCACGGTGCTGCTCACGAGCCTGATAGGGCGGTGTGATCGTCTGCAGGTAGTCCCACTGCTTCTGCAGTATCGCGGCGAGATCGATGCGTGCGGAGTCGATCTCTGCGAGAGTGGTTGCCGCGATGACCCGGTCCATGGCGGGGCGTACAGCCTGCTCGACGCTGGTCAACACGGTCTGATACTCAGCGAGCGTCATCAGCGGTGGTTTCGACGCGGAGCTCGTTGCCAGGGAAGAGTTCGGCGGAACCGCTCGCCCGACCGAAGCATCCGTGTGGTCGGAGCCGGCATCGACGATGAACGCGATGGCGGCGACAACCGCCAAGACCCCCCACCCCACGGACGCGCCCACCAGACTCGTGCGTCGAATGCTTCGCATGACCGTCCCCGGTTCGATTGCAGTAATCACATCGTACATACTGCGGTCCCGGTTTGCCCGTGAACCGACGTCATATCGATTCACGGCAGGAGGCGGTCACCGGAACGACCGCACCGGACCTCCATCACCAGCAGGCCAAAGCTAGGCCTGCCCTGCACCCCAGATTGCAACTCCATCAAGATCGACAGATGTACCCGGCGGGAAATCCTCGAGCCCCCCTCCGGCGACCATCTAGCCAGAATGAGATCGGTATTACTTGTCAAGAGGCATGGCCACTGAAATTTTTCGAGAAACTCCTCGAATATAAACCTCGCCAAAGTCTGTTGTTGATCTCGACTTCCCGGCCTCGAAATCCAGATCTCCCAGTAGCATGGATAGCCGTCATAGACCATCCGATCTTCCGGATCCCGGGGCTCGGGGCTCGGGGACAGAGACATCGTTCAGCAGAACCGCACCACCAATGGATCCCTCCAAGCCTCGATAGCCCTTTCTGCGCACCGAGACACCGTCCTCGAAACGGGTAACATCAAAACCCATGCTATCGGCAATTCTGACAGCCACCCCAAAAAGATCGAGATCAAACTTGAAAAATATCTGATTGATGTCAGACATCGCCCTCAACCTCCACGAATCTCTGCGGAGCCATCTGGCTTGGTAATCAAAAGTCCACCGTCAACCTTCTGGACCATCATACTCGATCCGTCTCCGAGAAAAATACGCACTTGTGCAGGAAAGGATCGGGTGGCGACGTCCCCGAAAACATCGGACTTTGGACCGTTCACAGCCTGCCCCCCACGCCTTCTTGATTCCCTCGTACGCACCCTATGCGCTCAACCCCACCTGACGGCCATCAATTATCGCCCCACCATCGCCGCCAGCCTGCTTTCCTGCCTTAAGAATATTTCTCTGAACCGCATTCTTGCTCGAGCTTTCAAGAGTCTTGAGCTCTGTCATGAGACCGGGATCGCCGGGATCACGACGGACGATGATGTCGGGGTTCTGTTGATTTTGCATACTATGATCTGCGGGGCGAAAACGCACGTCTGCTCCTTCGTCAGCAAGCACACGAGCGATATCAATCTCCTTTTGTCTGACATCCCCCATGACTCCGTGCACACCTGGCTGAAAAGAATCACCGAGAGGGCCAGGAGTAAGCGAAGAAGCGCCAGTCGCGGGGTTGAATAAGGATGTTGTCTCTGACGCAGGCTCTCCGTAGAAGCTGCCGGATTCACGAGGAGTCGGATCCACCTGCGATCCAGCCGTTTCCAGGTCGTCGAATGTGATTATGGTGTCGTCCGCTTGATTGCTATGAGCGACCCCGCCAAAGTCACCGCTGGGTTTGTCAGGGGATATCGGGTGGGGACCGTTCGGGGAGGTATCGTCCGGGTTGGTGGAGTTGTCGTTGTTTCCGCATCGCTTCCCGCTTCCCCGGCCATCCGGCTCGTGGAGTGCAGTGCGGCGCTTTCGGGAAAACGGACGGCGGCGGTGCGGACGGTAACCCCGGCGGCCGCAATATCGGACCTGGCAGCGCGTAATACCCCAGCAGGATCAGCCACCGAACAGCGAACAGCGGCGGATGCCGCAGCCAGCCGCCGCCGGCCCGCGGCAACCGCGCCGACTGCCATCTCCTGACCGCCGTGAACAAGCGTCCGGGCCCCGCCCAGCAACAGCTTTCCGGCGTCGGCGACACCCCGAATACCGGCGACCGCCCGGCTGCCACCGCGTATCCCCCGGGCCAGCCCACCGACCGTCGTCAGACCTTTTGTGCCGGGAACGGAGCCGAGCAAGGCAAATGCGACGTCCCACGGGGACGCCTGCCCCCTGCCGTACTTCACCAGGGTGTCGGCGAGGACGACGACAGCGGCGGCGAAAACAACCCAGGCCGCCGGGCCACCGATAATCAGAGCGACCACGCCCAGGACCGCGACGGTGATTTTCGCGACCTGGACGGATGCCGTCCACACCTTCCCCGCGGTCTCCTTGACCTTCTCCCACGAATACCACGGCTTGTTCCTGATCCCGGCGTCGGAGGCGTCACGGATCGTCCGCACGCAGACCTTGGCGGCGTCCTCACGCATCGCTTTCGCGGACAACGCGAGCCGGCGGGCCGCGTCCAGCTCGTCCTGCCCGTCCCGGACGGCGTTTCGCGCCTGGTCGAGCCTTGCCTGTGCCGCGTCCCGGTTCCGGATGGCCTGTGCCATCTGCGCCGGGTCGGGCGGCGGGGGAACATCCGTGGTGTAGGTGGAGGACGCCGAAGCAAGATCGGCAAGGACCGCCACGTCCGCGGTCAACACGGCCTGTGCGGGGCCGAGGAGATTCTGCATACTGGCCCGCCGGAAACGGGCGTCGCGGCCCTGGGCCAACGCCCGGTCGGCCTGTACCTGCGCCGCGGCCAGAATCGGCTCATAGGCGGTCAGCGCATCGCCGACCATCCGGTAGGAGGTTTCCAGTTTCTGCAGCTGACCGGGGAACTCCGCGATCTCCTCCCGGAAAGCATCCCCCGCGTCCCCCAGCCACGACTCGACGACGCCACCGGTACCCAGGGACGCCACCTGACCGCGGGCGTACTCGACGTCCGCGGCGAATTCGAGAAACCTGCGCGCCAGCTGTCGTACCGAGAACGGGTCACCCGGTGTGGGGTCCGCGTCCAGGTCCAGAACTGCCCAGTCGGTGGGCCGGTTCCCCGGACAAGCCTGCGACCAGGGGACCGGAACCACCCGAGCGGATGGGATCAGACCGGGCTGTGTCCCTATAAAAGACAGCGCCCACGCAAAGAGGACAATTATGGCGCACGGCATGATCCTAGCGCAGAGGGTGACCATTAGGCCATGCATCTCCGAGTGCGGGTGCGGGGCCAGGAGAAGTTCGGGAAGGTGTACGGATGCACCGCGAGCATGACCTTCAGATGTTCCCCGCGGCGGGCGGCGGTCCAACCCGGGTTGCCGGCACCGGGCGGCTGCCTGAAGCGGCGCAACCACGGACGCCGAAGACAACGGAGCTGCAAACTCCTGAAGCGGCGGAACCACGGACGCCTCAGACTGCGGAACCCCGAATGCCGCAAGCAGCGGAGCCGTGGACGCCGGAAGCAGCGGAGTCGCGGACGCGCCCGGACGATCGGGCGATCCGCATCGGTGTCGGCGGGCCGGTAGGCAGCGGCAAGACAGCGCTGGTCGCGGCGTTGTGCCGGACTCTCGCCGGCACCCTGCGGCTCGCGGTCGTGACCAACGACATCTACACCACTGAGGACGCCGACTTCCTGCGCGCGGCCGGCGTACTCGACCCGGCACGCATCCGCGCGGTCGAGACGGGATGCTGCCCGCACACCGCTATCCGGGACGACATCGCCGCGAACCTGGACGCCGTCGAGGACCTGGAGTCGGACGTCGGCCCGCTCGACCTGATCCTCGTCGAAAGCGGCGGTGACAACCTGACCGCGACCTTCAGCTACGGCCTCGTCGACCGGCAGATATTCGTCATCGACGTGGCCGGCGGTGACAAGGTGCCCCGTAAGGGTGGCCCAGGAGTCACCAACAGCGACCTTCTCGTCATCAACAAGACCGACCTCGCGCCGCTCGTCGGTGCGGATCTCGGCGTCATGGCTCGGGACGCCGAACGGGTCCGCCGCGGCCGTCCGGTGCTGTTCACTTCGCTGGCGGCGGAAGCGGGGGCGGCCGAGGTGTCCGACTGGGTCCTTTCGGTCCTTTCGCAACGCGTCCTTTCGCAGCGTCCGGACCATCTGGCTGCCGAGGTCGCCGCCCCGAGTCGGCCGTCCTGAACCCGGCCAGCCCGCACCCGATCAGCCCGCACCCGGCCGATCTGAACCCGATCGCCCTGAACCCGATCGGCCCAGACGAGGCCGGCACGGACGACTACGGCGTCCTGGACGAGGGGAAAGAGGAGATGGAAACAGTTGCCGGGATGGTCTGCGCCGGTACGGGTCGTCCGCCGGCACGCATCGGCCGGACGTCGATCAGCGCGCACGCGGCCGTGCGGATCGAACCTGCCGCGGACGGCAGCGGAGTCCGCGGCAGCGGGATCAGCAATAGCGGGATCAGCGGCGGGGTCCGCGACGGTGGGGTCCGGGTCAGTGAGCTGAGGTCCGAGGTACCGCTGGTCCTGCGCCGCACCGGTGTCCGGCTGGAATCGGACGACGGGCTACCGACCGTCACCGTGCATCTGGTGAACGCCGCGGCCGGGCCGCTTGCCGGTGACCGGCTGCGACTCGACATCACGGTCGGCGCCGGGGTCCGGCTGGTGCTGCGCTCGACGGCCGCGACGGTTGCGCTGCCCGGGCACGGCGAGGAACCTTCGCTGTTCGACGTCCATGCCGAGGTCGGGCCGGGCGGCGCGCTGGAGTACCTGCCCGAACCGACTGTGGCCGCCCGCGGATGCCGGCACCGGATGCGGGCGACGATCAGGCTCGCGGCGGACGCCCGCCTGCTGTGGCGGGAGGAGATCGTTCTCGGGCGCTTCGGTGAACCGCCCGGCTCGATCTCGTCCACCCTGCGCGTCGACGTCGGGGGCAACGTCGAAAACAACGCCAAGGACGACATCGGGAAGGACATCGGCGCTGGTCGAACCGTCCGGCCGCTGCTCCGGCAGACTCTGCACCTGGATCCGGCGACCCCGGGCATCGACGGACCGGCGATCCTCGGCGACGCCCGTGCGGTCGGCTCGCTGCTGATCGCCGGACCTGGGCCGGACGGGCTGGGCCTGTCCGCCGGCACGACCGGCACGACCGGCACGACCGGCACGACCGGCACGACCGGCATCGACACGTTCGCCGTGCTCCCCCTGGCTGGACCAGGTGTCCTCGTCAGTGCGCTGGCGCCGGGCACGGTCACGCTCCGACGTTTCCTGGACGCCGGAGCGACAGCCGTGTTCACCCGAAACAGACCGCCAAACCCGCCTCCCGCAGACAGGTGAGGCCGGACGGACGGCCCGCGCTACGAGCTTGAGGTAGCACCCTCGACCAGGAAAAGCAGAGAGGACCGTTGTTTCGCCGGCCGGGATGGTCTGGACGGTCCACCAGCCCTCGCCGTGTATGTCGGCTGTGGAGCGATCGTGCGAGTCCAGCACATGTGCGAGCGTGGGCACATCCTGGAGGAGTACCGGGCGTGGCCTCGCCGTGGTGCCTCAGACCGATAGCGTTATATGATCAAGAGCATTTGACGGACCCGCTAGTGCAGTGATGAACATTCCCACGGCTGAACCCGCTCATTAGAGGACTGAGTGCAACATAATCGACGAATGACCAGGGTCGGGGGCAACGAGCATCCAGCCGCCACCCGGCAGGCTCTCCTGGCCGCCGCACGGCTGCGGTTCGGCACCCAGGGTTACGCCGCCACGGGTACCGAGGAGATCGTAGCCGACGCGCAGGTGACCCGCGGCGCTCTTTACCACCACTTCCGCGACAAAGCCGATCTGTTCGGCGCGGTCATGGAACAGGTCGCGCTCGAGGTCGCCGAACAGCTCGTGACCACGGAACTCAAGCGTGCCACGGACGAACCGGCCACAGACGCCTGGGAACAGCTGCGCACCGGGTTCCAGTCCTTCCTGGACATCTGCACCGACAGTGACTTCCAGCGCATCGTGCTGGTTGACGGACCGGCCGTGCTCGGGCACGACGCGTGGGACGTCCTGGTCGAGCGTTACGGCTACCGATTGCTCGCCGAATGGCTGGACAGGGCTGTCGAGGAGGGCCGGATCGACCCGCTGCCCATCGCGCCTCTCACCCGGGTGCTGGCGGCCGTCCTGTCCGAGGCGAGCCTGCTGATCGGCCGGGCCGGTGATCCCGCGCAGGCCCGCCGGGAGGCGGGCGAGGTTCTCGACCGCCTGCTGATCGGTCTGGAGGCGAAGAACAGCGTCCGATAGGTGTCTCTCCCCGACTCCTCACCGCTGTCCTCGGATCGCCGTTCTCGGATCGCCGTTCTCGGATCGCCGTTCTCGGGTCGGCGCACAGCAGAGAGCCGGCCACGGTCGACATGGCCGGCTCTCGCCAAGAATTGTGTTCAGGTTTGCGGAATCTGTCGAATTGCATTCCGTACGACGATTGTCCGCCGGCAGGTAATTGTCTGCCGGCCGACGATTACGTGTCAGCGATCCGAGGACTTAGGCCTCCGGCAGCGCGAGAAAAACATGATCGCGCCGCCTTTGGCCCTTTAGATGCTGCGCATGGCGCGCAGGGACTCCTTCAGCGAGGACGTGGTTGCGAGCACCGCGGAGGTCTCGTAGCCGCAGTGCGCCATGCAGTTCGCACAGCGAGGGTCCTTGCCCCGGCCGTAGGCGTCCCAGTCAGTGGTCTCGACCAGCTCCTTGTAGGAGGAGACGTAGCCGTCGCTCATCAGGTAGCAGGGCTTCTGCCAGCCGAAGAGCGAATAGCTCGGGATGCCCCACGCGGTGCAGGAAAGATCGCGCTTGCCCTCCAGGAAGTCCAGGAACACCGGCGAGTGGTTGAGCCGCCACTTGGCGCGCCGTCCGTCGGAGAAGACCTTGGAGAACAGCTCGCGGGTCTGCGAGACGCCGAGGAAGTGCTCCTGGTCGGGCGCCTTCTCGTAGGCGTAGGCGGGCGAGAGCTGGATCTGGTCGACCTTCACCTCGTCGTTGAGATAGGACAGCACGTCGATCACGTCCTGCGGGCTGTCGTTGTTGAAGAAGGTGGAGTTGGTGCCCACCCGGAAGCCCGCGGCCTTGGCCGCGGCGATCGCCTCGATCGCCTCGTCGAAGGTACCGGTCTTCTCCACCACCGCGTCGTGCCGCTCACGCAGCCCGTCGATGTGGACGATGAAGGTGAAGTACGGCGACGGTGTGAACTTCGCCATCTTCTTCCGAAGCAACAGTCCGTTGGTGCACAGCAGGACAAACTTCTTGCGGGCAATGAGCTGACGGACGATCTCGTCGAGCTGCGGGTGCATCAGCGGCTCACCACCGGCGATCGCCACCACCGGCGCGCCGCACTCCTCCACCGCGGCCATGGCGTCCTCGACGCTCATCCGCTGCTTGAGAACGGACGCCGGATGCTGGATCTTGCCGCAACCGGTGCATGACAGATTGCACGCAAACAGGGGCTCAAGCTCAAGAACAAGCGGGAAGTGCTTGCGACGCAGCACCTTCTGCTTGGCCAGGTACATCCCGATCCGCATCGAGTAGCGCCACTCCACCGCCACGGCAATACCGCCCTTCGGCGTCGACGTCGTACGGCCGTACGGCCGTTCCATCACAAGAACATACAGGGTGTACGTACAGCTTGTATGTCCATCGCGAACGTCGGATCGGCCACTGTCCGCCTCGAGCGGACCGCCCGTTCTCCAGTACCAGTGGCACCTGTCGCCGCAGGTCAGCGGGATAATCATGATGTTGCGTCGGAAACCTGACGGGTCACCTGTCGTGCATCCGACATCCCACGGACCATGATCACAAAGGGTCGAACGGTACACCCGCGACAGGTCCGACAGCCCACAGCCGGCGGTAGGCCACCGGGCTGGGGCAACCACGTCCAAGGACATCGCAGGGACGGTCCTGTGGCCGCGACGCGCCAGGTCCCGGGACCCGCCCCCACACCGGAACGTGAATATGGTCACCTATGAGCGAAACGTGAATATTGTCACCTATGAGCGGAGCATGAACATGGTCACCCGTGAACATGGCAGCTCGGGAATTCACCAGGAGCGGATGCGCCGCCCCTTCATCGCATCAGGTGCCGGCTCGGGTGCCGGCTCGACCAACGGCCCGGCACGCTTGTCGGAGGATTGCGAATCCACCGGATCTCGACCGAAGCAGTCACCTGAGCGCAAAAAACAAGTTATCTCAGTCACAGGGTTCCCATGGCGTGACGCATACCATTATGGCGGAGCCCGCGGTTCCTCAAATCAGCGACATGCGGCCCGTATCGCCGGCTCATCGTATTCCCACCAGAGGTTGTGTGGAGACCCGACCAGCGGGTCGGCGAACCCGCCGGTCAAAGGCTGTCGGCCGCGGCGCCTAACATCGGCAAAAAGCAGTAGGACATCGGCGCGGAGGTCACATGGGGTTGGGCACGTGTTGCAGGGTGAAGGTGAAGGCGGGCGTATGACACCGGGCGGGCGCACGGTCACGCATCTGGTCGGCGGGCGGTTTCGGCTCGTCGAACGGCTCGGCTCGGGGGGGATGGGGACGGTCTGGCGCGCGTTCGACACCGGCAGCGGTGTCGAACGCGCTCTGAAAGAGATCCGTATCCCCGACCACGTCTCGATCCATGACCGCGAACTGCTGATCGAACGTGCCCACCGCGAAGCACGCAACGCCGCAAGGCTAGGCGTCCACCCCCATGTGGTCACCGTGCACGACCTGGTCGAGGACCACGGTGCGCAGTGGATCGTCATGGACCTGGTCTCGGGATGCTCGCTGGCAACAATGATCGCGCACGACGGCGCGCTGGACGAGCGGGAAGTGGCCCGGATAGGCATCGCGCTTCTGGACGCGCTGGCGCACGGTCACCGCAAAGGTGTTCTGCACCGGGACGTCAAACCTTCAAACGTTCTGATCACCGCTGACGGGACCGTCCGGCTCACGGACTTCGGGATCGCAGCCTACGAGACCGATCACCGGATCACCGCCGCGGGCGGTCTGATCGGCACACCCGCCTATATGGCTCCCGAACGCATCCGCGGAGGTGAAGGCGGACCCGCCAGTGACCTGTTCTCGCTGGCAACCACCCTTCTCCACGCCGCGCAGGGCGTCTCCCCGTTCGGACGGGGCACCACCTTCGCCACCATGCACGCCGTCGTCTACGAAGGGCCGACCACGCCGGTGCAGGCTACCCGGACCTACACGGCGCTCAGCCCGATCCTGGCCAAGGAGCCGTCCGCCCGCCCACCGGCGGAGCGGATCCGCCGGCAGCTGCAGGCTCTTCTGCGCGCTCCGGAGCCGGGCCCGCCGGCAACCCCGAACACCTGGCCGACCGTGAACGCCTCGCCGACGACCAACGCCTGGCCGACCACGAGCACCTTCTACGAAGCCCCGACCATGTTCTCCATAGTAACCGACCAGCTGCGATTCGATGACCGCGAGCACACTCATCACGATCGCATCCAGCACGACCACACCCACCACGACCACACCCACCACGACCACACCCAGCACACCCAGCACACCCAGCACGACCGTTCCGGCCGTTACGACCCGGACAGCGCCAACGGCCTGAGCAGCACCCGCGTGTCCAGGGGCAGGGACGACACTGACAGGCTGGACTCCGACGAGCTCGACACGGTCGGCATCGAGGTGCCGGCCCCCGACACCACACGGAACGCGGCACGGAACACATCGCGAGACGCAGCACGCAACGCTGCGCAGGACACACCACGGCTGCGCAGGACACAGCCGGAGGCCGATGTCGACCCGGCCACCATCGAACAGCCCGTGTGGATCGACCCGAACTCGACACGGGCTGTTCCCGGGCCCGCCGGAACGAGGCATCCGGGAGGTCGGCGGCCCTCCCGCCGGGACCTGCTGTTCGCCGGCGTCGCCACGGCGGGCCTGGGGATGGGCGCCGGGACAGCCGTGTGGGCGGTGCGGCGGATCCGGCGGCCCGCCCACCCGGGGACGGCCGGGTCCGGACCAGCATCGGCTCCGCTCACGCTCGGGCTTCCGGCAGCGCCCGGCGTCGAGTTCGCCGGTTCCCTCGTCGCCGACCACCGCGGCTACTACCGCGAGGCCGGCTTCACGTCCACGCGGTTTCGCGGCAGCGGGTCGCACACCCCCACCGTGACGGCCTTGGTGGCCTCAGGCGCGGCGTTTGTGGGTGTGACCGCTCCGGAGGTCGTCGCCCGGAAGATCATGGCCGGCGCGCGGCTGCGGATCATCGGCACGCAGCGGCAGAAGTCCCCCTGGGCGATCGTCTCCCTGGCGGACAAGCCGATCAGGACGCCACAGGAGATGATCGGCATGCGGATCGCGACGACAGCGGGCAGCGCAGCTGTCTGGACGTCGTTCCTGGCCGCCGCGGGAGTTCCCGAGACAGCGGTGCAACGAGTAATCGTACCCGATCATGTGCAGATAGTCGCGCAGGCTCTCGCGCAGCGGCAGGTCGACGCAGCGCTGTCCTCCGTCTCCGACGCCCCGGTGGCCCTCACCCGTCAGGGTGTCGGTTTCTCGACATTCCTGATCGCGGATCACGGATACCCGCTGGTCTCCAACGCGTACGTCGTGACCACCGACGCTGTCACCGCCGTGCGGAAGAGAATCAAGGCCTTCCTCACGGCCGAGATCCGCGGCTGGAAGCAGAACCTGGCCGACCCCATGCTCGGGGCTCATCTCACCACGGACGTCTACGCGAAGTCGCTCGGGCTCGACGCCACCGAACAGACGGAGAAGAACAGGGCGTTGAACGTCCTCGTCCAGACCGCGGAAACACGCAGGGACGGCCTGTTCACCATGACCGACGCGCTGATCGAGGCCAATGTCCGGCTGCTGTCCACGAGCACGGCTCCCCTGACCGCCGGGCAGCTGTTCGACCTGTCCGTTATCCAGGAGCTGTACTACGAGCAACCGCACCTGATCTGACCCGGTCGCCGACGCCCCACGGGATACCGGCGCCCGCACGGAGTCGCCCACGCGGAATGCTGTCGGGGCACAGACCCGCTCCCCGGTCACTCTTATCCGAGTCGAGCGCGGGCATACTGCGTTCATGTCGAAGGCGTACGTCGAGGTCTGCTCTCCGGTAGCAGTTCCCAACATTCCTCGGCGATAGCGCTGCGAGCTATCCAAAATACGCGGGAGCTGTTTTCGTCGGACAATTCCGGCGGCTTTGAGGCAGCGCCTCCAACATGAAAAGAGAATCATCCTTGGCTGTCGTGAGCTTGCTCGCCGAACTAGCCCCCGACCGGGTGTTCGCAACCGCGATCGCCATGGCTCATCGCCGATTTGAACCGATACTGCGCCGGGTCGGTGCGTTCGTCGCACCTCACCAGACCGCACTGGACGTCGGGGCCTGGTACGGCCCGTGGACCCACTGGATGTCGCGGCACGCCGGCCGCGTCGTGACGGTGGAACCAAACCCTGAGCTGGCAGCCTTCGTCGCCCGTACCTGCCGGCCGAACGTCACGGTGGTGCCGAAGGCGGCGTCCGACGGGGAAGGCTTCGCCGAGCTGTGGCTTCCGCCGGGTGGTCGGGGCACCGAAGGTCGCGCCTCTCTGAGCCTCCAGGGCGGCGGTCGTTCCGTGAAGGTCGAGACGATCCGTCTCGACAGCCTCGACGTCGACAACGTCGGCCTCGTGAAAATCGACGTGGAAGGGCACGAACTCGCGGCATTGCGGGGTGCGGAAGAAATTATCCGGCGCTGGCGCCCGAACCTCATTGTCGAGATCGAGGATGACCGGAGCCCGGCAGCCATGGCATTGGAGCTGCTGCGGAGCTGGAACTACCAGGGTTGGTTTCTCGACCGCGGGAGGATGCGCTCACTGGCCGGTTTCGATCTGGTCGCCCACCAGCGGGTAATGGCACCGATCGCTCGCCAGGGCTATCTTCGGGCAGTCGTAACCGGAAGCGGGTGCCGGTATACCAATACAATCCTGTTCCTACCGATCTCCTGACAGCAGTTGAAAGCCGGCATTCCCGGTGATTCGTTCACAAAGAACCGTGATTCGGACCGCGATCCAACGGGCTGTCCGGCGGTAGCCGGCTGCCACGGTGGACCTCCTCCCCGCACGCCGAACTCACACAAAGATAAACCGATATAAGATGAACTGATATAAAAATTATCGATCCGCCCGGTTCGAGAGTGACGCCGACTCTACGGCGACGCCGAGCGTGCCGGTCACTGTGGCCTGCACCCATGCGTCCCCGTAGAGTTCCGGCACCTGCCGGAAGCCCTGGCCCGGGGCCAACAGCACCAGGGAACCGTCAGATCGCTGCCGCAGGGGAATCCGTTCCTCCCACCGCAATGCCCGCGCCAGGTCGGACGTGGTGCCCGCGACCAGCCCCACGACCAGTTCCGCGGGCGGATGCGCCTCGGACGCAGGAGGGCTCACCCCGGATGCGAGCAGGCCGGCGCCGGATCGCCCGTCCAGCTTCCAGGTCACCGTGCGTGTCGCGTCGATACCAGCCGTGCCGGTGAGCGGGCGGGTTTCCCTCCGGTCACCGAGGCGCAGGTAGACCGACGCATAGGGCCTGTTGGCGGGGACGACCGCCGAAACCCGGACGTCGATCGTTTCGCCCTCGACCGTGCGCAGCTCGACGAACGAACCTCGCAGGCTCCCGGGCTCGTCCGCCGCGATCCGCTCGTCCGGACGCAGCCGGTACAGCCGGCGTCCCGGCATCTGCTCGGCAAGCCCCACAGTGGCCGCGCCGACGTCCGCGGCGTACAGCACCTCGTCCAACAGGTCCGGACTGTTGCGCAGGAAGTGGTAGGGAACCTGGGTGTACCGGCTCGGAGTCGGCGGAGTGACGATCACGACCGCCGGCCCGCCGAGGTCGTTGGGGACGAGATCGAGCACGTGCTTGTCGACCGCGTTCACATACCGCTGGACGTTGACCTTGCCGGGGACGGCGAGCGCGGTCACCGCCGCCAGCGCCAGCAGGCAGACACCCGCCACCGGGCCGCGGGCCGGTCGCGCGAAAAACCGGCCAGGCAGGCGCCGCCACAGCCAGCAGGCCCCGGAGCCGGCAAGGATGACAACGGGCGTCAGTGCCACCATGTGGTAATGCGGGCCGAGGCCGTCCCGAAGGCTCGGCATGGCCATGGCACTGCCCCACCAGAAGAAATACGCGGCGAAGACCAGAAGCACGTTGGCGGCGAGCAGGAGCCGTGCGCGGCGGTGTTCTGCCACCAGCAGGCCGAGCACCGCAAGAACGATCAGCGCCCTTCCGCCGAAGAGCCAGCCGGGAGCGGCGGCAACGGTCTCCTGCCACGCCTCCACGGCAAGATGGCGGGTGAAGGCGAACGGCGGTTCGGACGGCAGGATCCGGCGCTCACCGAAACCGAAACGGTCCAGCGGGTCGGAGGCCGCCAGCGGCAGGGTCCGCATCGATCCGGTCACGTGCCGGCAGAAGGCCGCCACGACCACGGCGAACGGCAGGGCTCCGAGCCCGATCCACGCGGTGTGGCGCAGCAGGGCGCGCGGTGACGGACGCCGTCGGCGGCTGGTGGGTAGCAAACCGGCAGGGAGCACACCGGCGGAGAGCGCACCGGTAGGAAGCCGGCCGGTGGGAAGCCGGCCGGTGGGAAGCCGGCCGGTGACAAAACGTCCCGCGACGACGAGGGCGCAGACCAGCGTCACCAGCACGGCGTCGAACGGCCGGGCCGTCGCCGCGAGGCCGAGCGCCACACCACCGGCCACCAGTGACCAACGCGCGCCCGTGCGGGTGCCGCGCGCCACCTCGGCGATCGCGATCGTCAGGGCTGCCGCGGTGAACGCGTACGCCATCGGCAGCGCCGTGTGCACGACCACCAGCGGTGAGAACACGAGGAACGCGGCGGAGACGAGCGCGGTGGCCACGTCGTCGAACAGCTCACGGGCAAGGCGGTACACCCCGACCGCCCAGGCTGCGGCCACCAGCGCCGGAGCAACGATCATCGTCCCGAACAGCAGTTGGGACGCGGCCAGCATCGCCGGCCAGCCGGGCAGATACTTGGTGAAGACCCGCCCGTTGTGGACACCTGTCAACCAGGGGCGAAAGAACGGCTCCACCAGGTTCTGGTCGAGGGTGAGCTGCCCATGCAGCAGCATCCTGGCCTGCATGACATAGGCGGCCTCGTCCGCATCACCTGAACCATGACGGAACAGCGTGGTCTGCAGCACCAGGCTCAGCGTGAAAGACAGCGCGGCAAGGACGAAGAGCACAAGGCCGGCTCGAGACGGCCGGCGCCACCGGTCCCCCGGGCTCCGCCAGCGTACTGGACCCTGCCATCGGCTCAGGGCCCGCCATCGGCGCAAGCCCCGCCGGGGCGAACCGAGGTCGCTCCGGCCGGTGACCGTCCCGACGTCGACCAAGGCCTCGAGAGAGTCGATATCGCGGCACACCGACGGTGGGTCCGTGAGAACCCCGCTGGTCGATGTCTGGCGCATCCAGTGGACCGTAGCAGGGGTCACACCCTGTGCTTTTCACCGCATACTCACGGGGCCGTGCCAAAGACCGGAGAATATAACGTTGAGTAATTGAATGCAATCTACCAATTACCTTGAGTCATATCGTCACATAGAAACACCGATTCCCCGACCAGGCCACCAGCCGGGGAATCGGTGTACTGGGGATCAGCGCACTGCCCTCATTTCGCCGGGCGGCGCAGCTCCTTGGGGAGGTGGAAGGAGATCGTCTCGGCTCCCACCGAACGCACCCCGACCGTTGTCGGGCCCAGGCCCGACAACGCCTGGGTCAGTTCATCGACCAGAGTGGGAGGCGCCGACGCGCCCGCGGAGATGCCGACGGTGTCGGCGCCGGCCAGCCAGCGCATGTCCACCTCGCCGACGTCCCCGACGAGGTAGGCAGGCACGCCCTCGCGTTCGGTCACGTCGACGAGCCGGCGCGAGTTGGCGCTGTTCTGCGACCCGACGACCAGAACCACGTCAGCCTCGATGGCCACCCGCCGGATCGCGTTCTGTCGGTTCGACGTCGCGTAACAGATGTCCGCCGACCCGGGCCCGATCACGGCCGGGAACCGGTCGCGCAGCGCGTCGACCACCTCCTCCGCCTCGTCCACGGCGAGCGTCGTCTGCATCAGGTAGGTCACCCGCTCCGGGTCGTCGACCTCCAGGTGGGCGACGTCGCCAGGCGACTCCACCAACTTGATCTTCCCAGGGGCCTCGCCGAGGGTTCCGTCCACCTCCTCGTGCCCGGAATGCCCGATGAGCAGGACAGTGTCCCCCCGCGCGGTGAACCGGCGGGCCTCAGCGTGCACCTTCTCCACCAGCGGACAGGTCGCGTCGATCACCGACAGGCTGCGGTCGCCCGCCTGCTCCCACACGGCGGGAGCAACCCCGTGCGCGGAGAAGACCACGGTCGCCCCGGCGGGTACCTCGTCCAGTTCCTCGACGAAAACGGCACCGCGGCTGGCAAGATCAGAAACCACGTGGCTGTTGTGGACGATCTGCTTGCGGACGTAGACGGGCGCGCCGTATATCTCCAGGGCACGCTCGACCACCTCGATCGCCCGTTCGACCCCGGCGCAGAAGGCCCGTGGTTCGGCGAGCAGCACCTGGCGCGGCCCGACCGCCATCGCCCACCGTTCGAGCACCGGCCCGAAGGTCGTCATCGTCCGCAGCCCGGCGATTCCACGGCGGGCCAGATCGAGACGTCCCAACGGCTGCTCAGCCGTGTCGACGATGACGCGGATGATGGCCAACGGCACTCCGTTCGCGCCCGGAGCGACCTGCGCCGACTCCATGTCGACGGCGATCGCGCCGGTGGCCGCGAGCTCCGTGCGCGCAGTGCCGACCGCGAGCCGCGGCACCGACACGACCGGGCCGACGTGCACGGTCAGTCCCGCCCGCCGCAGCTCACCGGCGAGCAGGGGCGCGGACAGGCAGCGAGCGCTGACCGAACCGTCGGCGGTGCGCACCTCATCAGCCACCACCACGTCCCCGGGTTTCACCCCCGGGCCGAGACCGCCACCGAGACCGACCAGGGCGACCGCGTCGGCCCGCGCCTCCCGGATGATGCGGGTGGACCGGCTGGCGTGCTCCGGCCCCATACCCGTGCGGATGAGGATCGTGCCCGCAGGCAGGCCCGAGCGGGCCGCGGCCCACGCCTCCAACCGCAGCGGTGCGGCGACGACCAGGCGCGGACGCCGCCGGAGGGGGGCAGGGCGCTCCGGCGCGGATGCGCCGCGGGCCCCGGCCGCCCCAGCCGCCCCGGGTGGGGGGATGTCGGCCGGGGCAACCTCCACCGGGGGCTCCGGGGATACCGGGGACGCTTCGGAGGCCGGCACCGCGGAGGTCTGTGCCAGCGCATCCGCTGCCGGTACCACTGATGCCGCTACCGTTGGTAGTGGAACCTGTGCAGATGGCACGGCCGGTGCCGGTGCGGCCGATATCGCGGGTGCCGGTACAGCCGGTGCTGGTGCCGGCGTGGTTGGTGCCGGTGCGGTTGGTGCCGCCGCTACTCGTGTCGGCGCCGTGGAGGCTTCGGCGGGAACCGACGTCCTTGATGTGTCCGGTGCCGAGAAAGTCATGACGCGGACCTGCCGCTCAGGTACCGGCCGAGCGCGGTCAGCGGGAAGACCAGCCGGTACAGATGGTAGTTGATCGAAAAATCACCGGGGAAGCCGGTGCCAGTGTAGTAGGGCTCGTCCCAGGTCCCGTCCGGACGCTGCGTGTCGACCAGCCAGCGCACCCCACGCTCGACGGCGGGAGATGCCGGGTCGGCGGCGAGCAGCGCCAGCAGCGCCCACGCCGTCTGCGACGCGGTCGCCTCGCCCTGGCCGATCCATGCGTCGTCGGTGTAGGAACGCAGGTCCTCGCCCCACGCGCCGTCGGGTCTTTGGTGCTCGACCAGCCAGCGGATCGCCCGGATGATCGACGGATGGTCGGCTGGGACACCGGCGACGATCAGGGCCGGGACGACCGCGCCGGTGCCGTAGACGTGGTTGACCCCCCAACGGCCGAACCACGACCCGCCCGGCTCCTGGTTGTCCAGCAACCACCGGACCGCCTGCTCGGTGACGGGGTTGTCGGCCTGACCGACCTCGGCGAGCATTTCCACGATGTGCGCGGTGACGTCGGCGGACGGCGGGTCGATCACCTCGCCAAAGTCGCAGAAGGGCAGCTTCGTGGGGAGCGTCCGGGTGTTGTCTGCGTCGAAGGCCCCCCATGCCCCGTTGGCGGAGCGCATCCCGATGCTCCAGTCGATCCCGCGGCGTTCGGCGGTGCGCAGCCGGGCCGCGAGCTGCGGTTCGACCTCGTCGAACCCGCCCGACGCGCGCTGCGGGTCGAGTATGCGGTGGATAGCAAGCACCACCTCGGCGGTATCGTCGACGTCCGGGTAGAGGTCGTTGTCGAACTCGAACGCCCAACCGCCGGGAGCCAGCGCCGGGCGTTTCACCGCCCAGTCACCGGCTGCGGTGACCTCCTCGTCCGCGAGCCACCTGGCTGCCCGCACCATGGCCGGATGATCGGCGGCCAGACCGGAGTCCCGCAGGGCGACGACGGCGAGGGCGGTGTCCCACACCGGGGACTGGCACGCCTCCAGCCGGCGGACCATCCCCGCGGGCGTCCACTCGCGGATCGTGTACCGTTCCAGCCCCCGAAGACCGGCAACGACCACCGGATGATTCATGGGGTAGCCCAGCAGGGTCAACGCCATGATCGAATACACCCACGGCGGCTGGATACCGCCCCAGCAGCCGTCGGCCTCCTGACGGGCGACTATCCATTCGGCAGCCCGGCGCATCGCGTGCCGGCGGATCAGCTTCAGCGGGCGGCGCTCGTAACGGTGCAGCAGCCAGTCCAGGCGCTCGAACGCGCCCGCCCAGGAGCGCAACGGCGCCGGTGGCTTCGGTGGGGTCTCGACCTTGAGTTCGTCGATCCCGAAACCGAGGGAACGCTTCGGCCGCAGCGTCCCGACGATCGTCAGCGGCACGATCGACTGCCGGGCCCAGCAGGCGAAGTCATACGGGTTGAGCGGGAACCACGACGGCAGCAGCATGAGCTCGGGCGGCATCACCGGCAGGTCGTCCCAGGACCACTCGCCGAACAGCGCCAGCCAGATCCGGGTGAAGACCCGGGTGCTGGCAAGACCGCCGTTGGCCCGGACGAAGCCGGAGGCGGCCTGCATATGCGGCGCGTCCGGGCTGTCACCGGCAAGGCGCAGCGCCACATACGCCTCGAGGGTGGTGTTCAGGTCGGGCGGGCCACCGTAAAAGGTGGCCCAGGTGCCGTTTTCGCTCTGCTGCGAACGGATCCAGCGGGCGGTCTCCTCGGCTACCTCAGGCGTGAGGATGCCGAGGAACTGCCGGAGCATGAGGTCCTCGGCGTCCATGGTGACGTTGGTCTCGAGCTCGCCCTTCCACCAGCCCTGGTCGGACTGCAGCCCCAGCAGGTGGTCTCGGGCCCGGACGGCGGCTGCCGCCACCGTGTCGAAGAAGATTTCGCGGGAGACTTCATAGTCGGTGGTCGAACTCATCGGCGGCTCCCGTCCACATGTGGGTCCCGGTGCGGTACGAACAGCGGTGTCATAAACTGCTCACCGATCCCGTTCGGTGACGAAACGGGCCAGGGCAAGCAGCTCGGTTTCAACCAGCGGTGGCAAGGACAGCGATGCGAGCAACTTGGTGCACTCGTCGAGTTGGCGGTCGGCCTCGGCCGTGGTCCACTCCCGCCCACCGGCCCGTTCCACCAGCTGCGCGATGTGGTGCAGCTGAGTTTCGGACGCCTCCCCCGAGGACGCGAGGAAAGCGCGCAGCTCGTCGGCGTCAGCTCCGCCGGCGTCCAGCGCCACCACGACCGGGACGGACTTCTTGCGTGAACGCAGGTCTGACAGCACGGGCTTGCCCGTCACCGTCGGATCGCCCCAGATGCCAAGCAGGTCGTCCACGAGCTGGAAGGCGGTTCCCAGCCGTGACCCGAATTCGGCGAGACCGTCGATGAGCTCCGCCCGCCCGCCCGCGAGCACCGCACCGATCGCGGCCGAGCAGGACAGCAATGCGCCGGTCTTGCCGTCCTCCATCGTCAGGGTGTCGGCAACGGTAACGTCGTTACGGGTCTCGAAGTACAGGTCCTCGGCCTGGCCACGGACGAGGTCCTGGACACCTGCGCCGAGCATGATCGCAGCGCGACGGCCCGCCTCCCCGTCGACCTCCAGCAGCACCTGGGTCGCCAGCCCCAGCAGGGCGTCGCCGGCGAGGATCGCCCCATCCGCGCCGAAGACCGTCCAAGCGGTGGGCCGGTGCCGGCGCTCGGTGTCGCCGTCCATGAGGTCGTCGTGCAGCAGGGAGAAGTCGTGGACCAGTTCGACCGCGACCGCGCCGGGAAGCCCGACCTCGACCGCGGCACCGGCCGCCTCCGCGGACAGCAACGCCAGTGCCGGACGCACCAGCTTTCCGCCGCCGCCAGGCAGCGGCGTGCCGTCCGCGTCGGTCCAGCCGCGGTGGTAGGCGACCACCCGGCGCAGACGGGGGTGGAGCCGGTCGACAGCGGCGCGTAGCGCCGGCACTGCCAGAGTCCGGCCCCGCTCGATCGCATCGGGAACCAACGTGGTCATGCCGGGAATCCCCCTGTCGGTGACGCTGTCGATATCGATGTTGCGGTTGGAATCGCGGTTGGAGTCTCTGTCGAGGTCACCGCGGATGTCGGTGTCGAAGGCGGCGGAGTTGACGGAACCGGCGCAGCTGACGGAGTCGGCGGAGTGGACGGAGTCGGCGGAGTCTGCGAAGTCGGGTGCGAGGGTGCCGCCGACGGCGGCTGGGCGCTTGGCGAGCCCGTCGGCCCGAGGGCCGATGATCCCGGTGGGTTAGAAGACGACGGTCTCTCGCCAGGGACCTTGGTCTCCGGCGTCCGGGACGATTGTGACGTTTTACACGGGCTCCCCGACGACGACGCGCATCCTCCCGACTGCGCAGGAGAACCGCCGGGTGTTGCGACCACAGTCAGCAATGTGCGGGTCGGGCCGGGTGAGGGCGGTCCGGGACGCCAGCCGCCGAGCGCCACCTTCGCGGCGGCCAGCCCGCTGCGCACCGCGCCCTCCATCGTCGCGGGCCAGTCCGTGTCGGTCCACGCGCCAGCAAGCGCAAGCCCGGGCAGCTCGGTAGTCGGGCCGGGACGCAACGCCCGGGTACCGGGGGTCTGGCGGAATGTCGCGGTACGTTCGCGGGTCACGAACACCTCGATCGCCTCGGCGTCCCGCGCGGCAGGCAGCAGCCGGCGCATCTCCTCGACGAAGATGTTGCGGATCTCACCGGCAGGCCGGTCGATCCACTCGTCCGCGGCCGACAGGGAGATCGCCAGATACTGCGCGCCCGCGCGGGCGGGGTGCTCCCCCACCGACCCCGCGATCCCGCTCGACGCGGTACGGTCGAAGACCCACTGCACGGGGGATCCCACCACGGCCAGGAAGGGTCCCTTGAGCACCGGTCGATCGTAGATCATATGGACGTTGACGATCGGTGACGAACCGAGTTCGACGAACCGGTTCGGGTCCTGCACCGCGCCCTCGGGCAGCAGCGCGGCAGCAGCCGGCCCCGGTACGGCAAGGATCACCGAGTCGGCGTCGAGCGAGCCGCTGTCGGTGGCCACGCGCCAACCGGTCGCCGTCCTGCTGAGCGCGCGGACCTTCACCCCGGTCCGCACGTCCGCACCAACGTCGGCAAGCTCCGAAGCCGCGGCTTCCCCGTGCAGCTGCTGGAGGGGAACCTCGGCCCACCCGATGTCACCGGCGTCGGCCCGCTCCAACAGACCGGTACGCACGACCTTGGCGGCAAGCCCGAGGGAGGCCGCGTCCGCGGGGGCGTTCAGGGTGGCGACGGTCAGCAGTTCCCACAGCGCTTCGATCGCAGCCGGTGACTGACCCCGGTCGACCAGCCAACTGCCGAACGAGACGCCGTCCACCTCGGGCCGGCTCGGGTCCAGCCGCCCAAGCCGGTAGGCGGCAAGCGCGGCCCGCAGTCGCTGGCCGAGCGGAAACGCGCGGTACCCCAGCAGCGCCGGGGTCAGGTGCAGCGGCGCCGGCCAGGGGATACGGGTACGCCGCAGCCGGGCGTTCGCACCGGACCGGGCAAGCAGCACCGGAACGTCCAGCCGCTCCTGCAGGGTGGTCAGGTGCTCGACCCCGAGCCGGCGGAGGAACCCGCGGTAAGCGGTACAACAGCGCATGAAGACGTGTTGGCCGGTGTCGACCCACATCCCGTCCCTGGCGAACGAGGCGGTGGCGCCGCCCAGGCGCGGTCGTGCCTCCAGCACGGTCACGTCCGCGCCGGCATCCGCGGCGACCAGCGCGGCCGACAGGCCGGCCAGCCCGCCACCGACCACGACCAGCCGGTGAGCTCCATGGCCCGGTGGCACCGCGACGGGCTGCGCGGTAACGGGCTGCGCGGCAACGGGCAACGCCCGGTTCGACGGCGTCCCGGTGTTCACGCTCATGCGGCGGACACCTCCGGACGGCCGGCCAGGCTACGCGCGGCCACCACTGCCTTCTCCCAGCCCGGCAGCGAGAGCCGTTGGTGCAGGACGGGAGTGGGGTCGGTCCTGATCCGGCGATTGAGCCGCAGGTAGATGCCGGCCATCGCCCCGCAGCACGCGGCGCTTCGCCGGTCGAGCATGGTCAGCAGTTTCAGACCGCGCCCATACCACTCATCGGCTCGCTCCGCACAACTGCGCAGGTACTCGACGAGTGCCTCCGGGGGGCCGCCGAGCTGGCCGTCCGGGCCGAGGACAAGGGTGATGCCGGCCTTTTCCAGTTCGGCCCGGGGCAGGTAGATCCGGCCGGTAATCAGGTCCTCCCGGACGTCTCGAAGAATGTTGGTCTGTTGCAGGGCGATCCCGAGTTCGTCGGCAACCGTGGCAGCCCCCGCGTCCGCGTGCGCCGCCGGCGTGCCGAAGATCCCCAGCGACAGGCGCCCGATCGTGCCGGCCACCCGCCGGCAGTACTCGACGAGGTCGTCGAAGGACTCGTAGGTGACCCCACGCAGATCCATCTCGACACCGTCGATCAGTTCGCAGAAAACGTCCACCGGTATGGGGAAGCGCCGGCAGGCGTCATCCAGAGCTACCAGAACCGGATCCGAGCTGGACGCGCTGAGTCCTGTGATGTCCGCCCTGGCCGCGGCCAGGCGCACGGCCTTTTCCTGCACGGGCAGGTCGCCGTCGCCGATGTCGTCGAGTCTTCGGGCGAAGGCGTACACCGCGGACAACGCCGCCCGTTTGTCAACCGGCAGCAGCCGGATGCCGTAGGAGAAGTTGCGCGCGGCTTCCCGGGTCAGCGCCTCACAGGCCGCATACGCCTCAACGACCGTTGGCGACCGGAAGGGACCGTCGGGAGTCATTCGCCACCTCCACGCCCGGTGGGCTTGGTGATAATCCCATCGCCGGTGACCAGCGGGGGTAGCGCAACGCGCGCCGACCGGGCTGCCCGGCGGGCGGCCGGGGTGACCGATGCCAGCGCCACCGTCAGGGCGTACCGGGCGATCCGCGGCTTCGGCGCGGTCGGAGCACCGCCCAGGACGTCGCACCCGGCCCGTTCGACCGCGTCCAGCGCCCCACGGCCACCGCCGACGAATCCGGCCAGGACCAACCGCAGCCGGCCGCTGACCAGGCCCACCAGCGGCGTGCCCTCGTCGAGGATCCGGCGGGCGCGCAGCACCTGAAAGGCGATCAGTTCCCGTACCGCCGGTCCGGCGGTACGGCGTGCAAGATCCTGTTCGCGCACTCCGAAGCTGTCGAGGTCCTCACGAGGCAGGTAGATCCGGCCGGCGGCAAGGTCCTCGGCCACGTCCTGAACGTGCTCGACGATCTGCAGCGCCGTGCAGATCCGGTCCGACAGCGCGACCCGGTCGGGTGTGCCGATGCCGAAGACACCCAGCACCATGTGTCCCACCGGATCGGCGGACAGGGTGCAGTAACGCAACAGGTCGTCGAAGGTGTCGTAGCGGGTGACCAACTGGTCCTGCCGGTTGGCCGCGACGAGCCGGCGGAACGGCTCCGGTCCCAGGTCGCATTCCCGAACGGTCGGCGCCAGCGCCTGGATGACCGGGAGCGTCGGCGTCCCGCCCCAGATCCGCTCAAGGTCGGCTTCCAATGTGTCGAGCAGCGCGAGCCGGTCGCCGCCCGCCTCGTCGCCGATGTCGTCGACGAGGCGGGCGAATCCGTAGATGGCGAACAGGTGCTGCCGCTGCCGGGCCGGCAGGATCAGCGGAGACACCGTGAAGTTCTCGGCGGAAGCCGCCCGCAGCACATCCTGGGGTGAGGAAGTGAGGGCGTCCCCGGGCAGCGGCGCGCCGGGGGTTCCCGTCGGCCCGCCTGGCGGCGTGCCGATCTTTGCGTCGCTTGTGGTCATGCGCCTCCCCCTCGTCAGCGGTTGGGCCTGACACGCGCCGCGGGAGCCATCCGGCGGCGCGCCTGAACAGGTCTGCTCTCCAAACTCCTGAGCCTCCGGCCGCACGAAGCGATAATGATCATGCCACCTTCAACCTCAAGACCCCCCAGCGACGCGGGGACTTGGGGCCTCCCGGACCTCCCAGATCGGCTTCGCCGATCCGGCAGGAAGCCCGGATCCGGCAGGAAGCCCGAGCGCGAGAAAAACATGATCGCGTCACCTTCGGCCGGCTACTCGACGTACGACACGCCCTTTTCGGTGCGTGCCCCACATGATTCCCCGATCTAACCGATATGACCCCGTTACCGCCTGTCCGGATGCCGTGCGGAGCCTCACATCCACGGGGGACACCGCCGCGCCAAAGGACTCGCCGCAGGAGCCACCCCCTGCCGGTGGCCACTACCGCCGCGACATCGTCGAGTAGAAGCTCACCGGCCGCGCAGCGGACGGGCGTGGCGTCTCCCTCCTCCGTCGCGCGATGCATCACCGACGATCCGGGCCGACCTCCTGTTACTCGAGTGCTCCTAACCGAAGACGCCCGCCAACCGCCGGTAGAGCGGAGGCGCCGCCCCGTGGACGCGGGCGGCAAGCGACAGCCAGCGTGGCACCCATATCTCGGCCTGGCCCCGTCCGGTTGCGAGCAGCATGCGCTCGGCAACAAGGCGAGCCGGCTGTAGGCGTGGCCATCTACGCACGTACGGCGCTCCACGACGGCGGAAGAAAGCAGTGTCAACGACGCCAGGAAAACACAAGGTAACCGAAATACCACGACCGGAGACCTCAGATCGCAATGCACTGGCGAACCCGACCAGCGCGGCCTTGGTCGCCGAGTAGGCGACCTCACCACGAACCCCCACTGCTCCGGCGACACTGCCGACCAGCAGGATGCGCCCGTGCCCACGCTCGAGCATCGCCGGGAGCACAGCACGGACGAGCGCCATCGGCGACAGCACATTGACCGCCACGAGCTCGGCAAGAGCTTCGTGGGACAGCTGGTCGAACGGACCGGCCGAACCGAGGCCGGCCGCGCACACCAACAGGTCGAGGTCACCGAGCAGATCCTCGCTGCGGGAGGCCACCGTGGCTTCGGCGCCCGAGACCGACAGGTCCACCGCGATCCGGTGACCCGCCGTGGACGCAGCGACCTCGTCGAGCGCGGCACCGTTACGGCCGACCAGCAAGACCTTACAGTTCATCTCGCCGAGCAGCAGCGCCGCCTCCCTGCCGATTCCGCTGCTTGCGCCGGTAACAAGCGCTGTCCTGGGCGGCCATCCCCGACTGCCCGCGAAGCGGGACTGCTCGGCGACGACGTGCAAGCGGCTGTCCGGAACCGTGGAACGGGCCGGTGTATACACAACAAAACCCTCCGGTCGCGCGGTGGTCGCCTCCTCCCAGGATGGGAGACGGTCGCGGTCAGGCCTTCGGAACCTGGGTGTCGACAGCGCTGACGACAAACGGTCGGCCACGTACGGCCCAGCCCTATTTCATCGCCCCACGGCCGGAACGTCCATCGTCAGATAGACGACAGGGCGCCGAAAGCCTTGTCGGACCCATCACGTCAACGACGGATCCACACTGCAAGCACTACATGACATCCAGTCGACATTCATCCAAAATCTGATTGCCGCCTGATGGCTCCCATCACATCGGAACATGGATTTTTCACTGTTGACATGCCACATCCCGATGTGGCTAGAGGAATTCAATCATATCACCTAGATGTATCCCGGCATTGCTGAAGGTACCGGCGGGCGCCTCGATCGCCGCCGTGTATGCGGTATCAGCCCGGTAGATCTCACAACGGTTCGGATTCTCTTCAACACACGGCGTCATCTCACGGATCGTTACAATCCGCCCGTACCGGGAGAACGCGATGGAGAGCGGGAGAAGGGTCCGGTACATGTAAAAACTATCCGTCGACTCCCCGTCGAAGACGAACAACATGCCGGTTCCGAACGGAAGCGATGTACGGGCCATGAGGCCGCGCATACGGGCAGCCGGCGTCTCGGCGATCTCGACGGTGAGGGTCGCCGTTCCCACCCGCACCCGACGGGTCGCCAGGCCCGCCCCGACCGCGGCCGGGTCACCGACGGCCGCGTCACCAGCGGTCACTGCGGGCCCGCCAGCCGGACCCTCCACCGGTGGCGGCCGGACGGGTGCGGTCAGCAGCTGCGATACGCACAGCCAGGCGGCGCCCCCGACAGCCACCACCAAGGTCGCCACCGAAAGCACGTAACGTGATCGGACCATCATCAGGAGGATACCCGACCACCCCACGACCGTTACTCAACGCTATCGTCCCAGATGGCCAAAGGCAGCACGATCATGTTTTTCTCGCGCTGCCGGCAGCCTGGGCCCCCGGGCCGGCAGACAACCAAAGACGGCGCGATCATGTTTCTTCCGCGCACGGGGTTGCTGCCGGATCCGCCATGCCGGTCCGAGGCCTGAAGCCCATGGGTCACTGCACGGAAAGGCAACGATCAGTCGTCCGGGAGGAGCCCCGGCGCCGAAGATCTATCCAGCGGACCCGAGGGCGTCGAGAGCAGCTTCGACGACCTCGCGCCGGACGTCCTCCGGAACGAGCGGCTGGTCGGCGTCGACGCCACCCGTGCCGGGTTCGGCAGTGCCGGCGGGGTCGGCGCCGGCGCGTGCCAGCGCTCGCCGCTCCAGCGCGGTACCGAGGATGCCCGCCTGCACGCAGCCGACCGCACATCGGGCGCGCAGGATCCGTAACGGAGTGGGTTCAGGTCCTGCCAGTGCGGTCACGATAGCGTCCTGGTGCGAGGCGATGCCACCCTTGCCGATCTGCCGGTGGATCACCGACGGGTCGTTGACGAAGGCGAACAGCACCGCACCCGGCCCGGCCATCGCCTCGACCAGACCCTCGATAATCGACCGAGCCGATGCCGGTGGATCAACGTGTGAGAGATCCCTCACATGGCCAAACGCCTCTACGAACGGCTGTACCGCCGCGTCCAGAATCATGTCCTTGGACGCGAAGTGGTAGTAGAGAGCGGCTTTCGTCATACCGAGCCGCTCCGCAATGTCACGGATAGATGTCCCCGCGTAGCCCCGTTCGTTGAACAGCTGCACGGCAACAGCAAGGATCCGGTCACGCGTATCCGCAGCGTGAGCACGCGACGCGCGGTCGGACATCGTCGCCATGCACCCCTCTCACCGGGAGGTCCGTAGCGAAAACCTATACCCATCCTGACAATATCCTCTTCTACTGACCGATCGGTAGACTACCCCGATCGACCGATCGTCCAGAGCGCCCGGGGACACCGGCGTTCTGCACTGACCCTGACCCGTCCATCGGCCCAGACCGGGGGGAAACCCGTGGCATCGCTCGCGCGTTGGTGCTTCCGTCACCGCTGGATCGTCCTACTGTTGTGGTTCGCGGCCCTGCTCGGCTTCGGGACGGCTGCATACGCTGCCGGCACGGACTACAAGAACAACTTCTCACTTCCCGGAACCGAGTCCCAGCAGGCGATCGACCTGCTCAAACGGGAGTTTCCCGCCGCCGCCGGAGAGACCGCCAGCATCGTGCTGCACGCCCGCACGGGGACCCTCTACAACCCGCTGCTCGAAGCCGAGGCCGTCCCGATGCTCGAGCGGGTCGCGGGCCTGGCACACGTGGTCGCGGTGGCCAGCCCGTACGACCCGGCGGGTGCCGGCCAGTTCACCAGGGACGGCCGGACGGCCTTCGCCACGGTCGCACTGGACGACCAGGCAGTCGACATACCCCGCGCCGATCTCAAAGCGATCATCGACACCGCCCGCGCGGCCGACGGCGGGGCGCTGCAGGTCGAGATGAACGGGAGCGCGGTCTCCATTGTCGAACAGCCGCAACAGAACACCAGCGAACTACTCGGGGTCGTGGCCGCCGCGATCATCCTGTTCATCGCGTTCGGAACCCTGCTGGCGATGACGTTGCCCCTGGTCGCGGCAGTCATCGCACTCGGTGTCGGCATGGCCGGTATCGGCCTGGTGTCTCACGTGATGGCCATCGCCCAGTTCGGACCGACACTGGCGACCCTCATCGGCCTGGGCGTGGGTATCGACTACGCACTGTTCATCGTCAACCGGCACCGTATCGGCCTGCGGGCAGGCAAGACGCCCGAGGAGGCGGCCGTCACCGCCATCAACACCTCCGGGCGGGCCGTCCTGTTCGCCGGGCTCACCGTCTGCATCGCGCTGCTGGGCATGTACGCGCTCGGCGTCACTTTCCTCTACGGTGTCGCGGTCTCCGCGGCCCTTGCGGTGTCGCTGACCATGGCCACCGCGGTCACGCTGCTCCCGGCGCTGTTGAGCTTCTATGGGATGAAGGTGCTCGGCCGGGCCGAACGGGTGAAGCTCGCCCACATGGGTCCCGAGCCCGAGCACCCGTCCGGCTTCTGGTGGCGTTCGGCACGCCGGATCGAAAGACGCCCCGTGGCCTACGCGGCGCTGTCGGCCGCGCTGATTCTGATCACCGCGCTGCCGTTCTTCTCATTGCGGCTCGGCACCGCCGACGAGGGCAACGGATCGCAGTCCAAGACGTCCCGGCGCGCCTACGATCTTCTGGTCGGTGGGTTCGGACCCGGGTTCAACGGCCCGTTCAGCCTTGTCACCGAGATCCACTCCCCCGCTGACATCGAAGCCCTGGACACGGTGGCCACCGAACTGCGCACCGAGCCGGGGATCGCCTTCGTCGCACCGGTACAGCCGAGCCCGAACGGGCAAGCCGCGATCGTGGCGGTGTTCCCGACCACAAGCCCGCAGGACGCCCGGACCTCCGCGCTGCTCAAGCGGCTACGCGAAACGGTCATCCCCCGAGCGACCCAGGATACCGCCCTGGACATCAGGGTCGGCGGTGTGACCGCGACCTACCAGGACTTCTCCGACGTCCTGACCGGCAAGCTCCCGCTGTTCATGGGTGTGGTCGTGGCGCTGGCCTTCCTCCTGCTCATGGCGGTGTTCCGCAGCGTCGTCGTACCGCTGACCGCGTCGGTGATGAACCTGCTGGCGGTCGGCTCGGCATTCGGGGTGATCGTCGCGATCTTCCAGTGGGGGTGGCTCGCGGGCCTCATCGGGGTCAAGGGCGGTCCGATCGAACCCTTCCTGCCCGTGATGCTGTTCGCCATCCTCTTCGGTCTGTCCATGGACTACGAGGTGTTCCTGGTCAGTCGGATCCACGAGGAATGGCTGGTGCGCCGGGACAACCGGATCGCGGTCTCCCTCGGTCAGGCCGAGACCGGTCGTGTGATCACCGCCGCAGGCGCGATCATGACATTGGTCTTCGCGTCCTTCGTCCTCGGGGACGACCGTGTGATCAAACTGTTCGGTCTCGGGCTCGCGATGGCCGTTCTGATCGACGCGTTCGTCGTCCGCGCGCTGTTGGTGCCTGCACTCATGCACCTGTTCGGGAAGGCGAACTGGTGGCTGCCGTCATGGCTGGACCGGATACTCCCGAGGGTCTCGGTGGAGGCGGCCGAGGAGATCGAGGAGATCCGCAACACCCCCGTGCCCGCCGAGGTCATCACGCCCGCGGACGAGGAGAACAGCGCCCGCGACCAGGCGAGCGCGTCCACGCACACCCCGCCGACCCGGTGAGCTGACAACCACGCGTAACCATTCGTAGCCCCAAGTAATCAGCCGTAGAAGCTGACGGACACGCGTAGGGGCCGACAGGTGCACAAGCAACGCGGGTGACAGCAGCGCCGGCGACACCACGCCGAGCAGCCAACATGCGTGATGCGTATCTGTACACCCACCATCCGCAGTTATTACGCTGTGGATCCATGAAGATGCGGAAGGTTGCCAAAGGGCGGGAGTCCCAGCCCTCGACGGCGGCGGCCACGGCCGCCGCCGGGCTGACGCGGTTGGAGCGGTTGGAGCGGTTGGAGCTGCGCCAGCAGTGACCGCGCCTCCGACCCAGGCTGCGGATGCCAACCAGCCCCCGCCACCGGGCCGGTTCCGGCGACTGTCAAGGCGGGCGCGGTTGCCGGTGCTCGGCGTCACCGTGTCCGTGCTGCTCCTGGCCCTGGCGGTGTCGTGGATCGCGGTACGTGGTCTGCTCGCGCGGTCGCACCTGCGGACGGCCCAGAACGAGATCGTCGCTCTGGATCACGCACTGCGGGGCAGCGACCGGCTGTCCGGAGCTGCGCTCCGGAGCCGAATCGGCATGATCAGCGCAGAGACCGCGGCTGCCCGGAAACTGACCGGCGACCCGCTGTGGGCACTTCTCGACCATGTCCCGACGATCGGATGCCCCAGCCGGTCCGTCCGGTCCATGGTGACCGCAGTGGATCGGCTGGTTGCGGACTCGCGTACCCTGCTGGACCCCGAGGGGTCAGTTCTCGATCTGGACTCCCTCCGCAGCGATACCACCATCGACGTCGACCGGATCGCGGCCGCACGCCCGGCCGCCGACACCACGCACAACGCGATCACGCAGTTCCGCCGGCAGCTTGAGTCGACGTCGAGCTGCGGGGCGATCGGAGACCGCATCGGCCTCGCCGACGCCCGCGACACGGGCATGCAGTACGCCGAACGGCTCGAGCGGGCCACCGCAACGCTGGATCTGGCGACCCGGCTGGTGCCGCCGATGATGGGTGTCGACGGACCCCGCCGCTACCTGCTGGTCGTCCAGAACCCGGCCGAGTCACGAGCCACCGGGGGAATCATCGGGGCCTTCGGCCTGCTGACCGTCACCGACGGCAGGATCGAACTCGCCGACATCTCCGGCAACGGCCGGCTGCCCGGCGGGCCGACCCAGCGTGGGCCGGCCATACAACTTCCACCCGAGCTCGAAAACATGTACGCGGCCGCGGAGCCGACCCGGGTCTGGGCCAACGCCAACCTCACCCCGCACTACCCGACCGTCGGCAGCTTTTACACGGCTCTCTACCAGGCTGGCACGGGTGTGCACGTCGACGGGACGGTCAGCATCGATCCGACGACGCTGGCCTACCTGCTTGCCGCAACACGCCCAGCGGTCCTGCCGGACGGGCGGACCGTGCCGGCGGGAAGGCTTGTCGAGCTCGTGGAATCGCAGGTGTACGCCGAGATTGCCGACGCCTCAGGACGGGACGACTTCTTCGCCGCCGTGGGGCGGGCCGTCTACGACGCCGTCGCGTCCGGCACGGGAAACACCTCGGCGCTGCTGTCCGCGCTGGGACGGGCCGCCTCCGAAGGGCGCCTGCTGGTGTCCAGCAACCATCCGGCCGAGCAGAAAATCCTTGAGACGACCGCGCTGGGCGGCGCGCTCCCCGACTGTGACGGTCCCTACCTGGCAGTGGTGACGCAGAATGCCGCGGCCAGCAAACTCGACTACTGGATGCGGCGCAGCACCGACTACCGCAGTATCCGGCGTCCCGACGGCTCCGCGGACGTGACGATCACGATACGGATCACGAACACGGCGCCGGCCGGTCTGGGCGACTACGTCCGTAATCGAAGCGACCAACCTGCTCCTGGACAGCCTGGTTCCGGACAGTCTGGTTCCAGACAGAGCGCCCCGCCGAAAGGTAATCCGGACGCGCAGAACCTGCTGTCGCTGGCGGCGTACACCGGTGCGGGCAGTGGGCTGCAGGCAGCCACCTTGGACGGTCTTCCCGTCGGCATGCGCCGGGACCTCGAGCGTGGCCATCCGGTGCTTTCGACACCCCTGTCGGTGAACCGTGGGCAGACCCGCACGCTGGTGTTGCGGCTCTGGGAACCGGTGGCCAGGCCAACCCTGCTCTTCCGGCCGCAACCACTGGTCGTCCCCGAAGCCTTCACCGCGTCAGGCGTACGTTCCGTCGCTCCCTGGTCACGGAATCCCGAATGACACGCCCAACACTATAGACACGTAAAGTAACGATCTATAAGCTGACAGTGTTCATGCTCAGGCCGCTTATACCAGCAGGCCCGACAGTGGGAGTACATTCATGAGATTCCGTCGATTCGGAGCGGCGTTGCTCGCCGGCTGCCTGCTGGCGCTCGGCGTAACATCGGCCTCTCCAGCCGTCGCCCAGCCCTATCCACCGCCGTTCCGGTGCACCGGTTTCCTGGACATAGGCACGGTGGCACCGAACCCGGTCGTGACCAACGCCTCCTTCACCTTCAGTGGCTGCGGCTACGCACCCAACTCGACCGTCCAGATCTACCGCAACTTCCAGTACTACGGGAGCGCGACCACGGACGGCAACGGCATCTTCCTGGCCACGCTGCCGGCCCCGGCCACGCCCGGAGTAATCAGGCTCACCGCCGTCGGCCAGCGTCCCACCGGACAGCTTCGGGTCACCGTTGCGATTATCCGGGTCCGCGCCGGCTGATGACGGTGTTCGGCCCGCGATCGCAGCGCCAGCCAGGCGGTCACCCGATCGCGGGCCGAACCTGTCCCGGCATCGCGGCAGGATTCTCCCGGCATCGCGGCAGGAAGAGCCCCTCCATGAACTTCCGTGTAGCTGCCGTCGCACTGCTTGTCGGCGGCGGGCTGGCCCTCGGCACAACACTGGAATCACCGGCCACCGCCCAGGAACTGCAGGAGCAACTTCCTGGTTGCAACGGTCCGATCAGTTTCGGCTCGGTCACCCCCGAACGTGTCCCAGCAGGTGGGTCGGTGGTCTTCAGTAGCTGCGGCTTTGCTCCGGGTGGCGCGGTCACCATCGACGTCAACGGTGCGCGTACCCAGACCGTGACCGCGGACGGCACGGGTAACTTCGCGATCCGGCTGACCCTGCCCACCCAGGGGGACCACTACCTGACCGGCACCGGAGCACCGAAGGACGCTGTCGAGACGGCACCGGCACCCGGCGGGCAGACCGGGAGCGGCATCGAGGCCCACAGCGCCGGCGCCGACGCCGGGGAGCGCAAGGTCATCGGCATGGTCTGGGTGGATGCTTCCGATACTGGAAACGCCGCGTCCACCGGGAACAGCCGATCCGCGGAGGGAGCAGGTGGAAGGGAAACCGGCGGGGAAACGGACGGCGGTCTGCCGGTTTCCGGCACCCAGGCCGGTGTTATTGCGGCGGTCGCTGTGGTCCTGATCGGCGTCGGCATGTTCTTCCGCACATTCCGCCGCCGGCCTCGGGATGGGGAACTACCCAGGGACGCGTCCTAAACCTGCCCCGGGTCGGGAGTCAGCAGCTCAAGATCGTCCGCAGTCACGAGACCGGCAGCGATCACCCATTTGCCGAGCCGGACGATGTAGTCGGGCAGTCGTCGCGACGCCGGCCCCGGCTCGTCACGCAGCAGCCCGGGTATCCCCTGCCCGGCAAGGTTGCTGCGGACCGTCGCAAGTCGTGATCGGACGTAGTTGTCGTCGCGGTTGACCCGACGGGCGATCTCGCGATAAGTGGCGAACGGTGCATGGTTGTCACCAGTGCGCAGACGAGGTTCACACAAAGCCACCAACAGCAGACGCTCGGTCTGGGTGAGCCGGACGGAGATCTGCATCGTGTCCTGCTCGCGGTGAACCTGCAACCGGTGATGGTGGACAACGCCGATCTGGTGGCGTCCACCATCGGTCCCGACAGCGACGATGTGAAACTCGGCCAGACCGGCGGACAGCGCCGTGCCCGGCGACACGATGTGATGGGTGTCGCCACCGACGGTCAGTAGGAGCAGTGGATGCCGGCCGGTGTTGCTGATGACGATCGCGCCTTCGCTTTCGGCCAGTGTCCCGGCCCGGCGGGAGACAAGCAGATCCTGCGGGTCAGCACCGAACGGGATGTCACATCCGGCCCGGCCGAAGGTCAGCCGCCGACCCGCTCCGAGATTCCATCTCCGCCCGCCCGCAACGATCATCGCGACGACCGCCGGTGTTGCCGTATGCGGTATCCCTCGTGGGACCATGCGCCTTCGCCGCCCCTTTCATGCCGACCCGATGAGCCTAACTACGAAAAGACCCGCTGGCTGTCATGTCCGAATCACCTCCTGGCGGTTGATCCGGACAGATCACCGGGGACGCCCCCGCCCTTCCCGACAGTAGATCCCAACGGCCGGGGCCTCCCGGGCCTCCAGGGGAGCACCCCTGCTCCGGTGCGGGGGCGCTCTGTTCGGGCGCCCGCGGACCCGACAGGATCTGTTCTGCGCCCACCGGCAGGACACCACAGGATGCCGGGGCGTACCTCGGCTGGGGGGCCGAGGTACGCCCCGGCATCCTG
>NZ_CAAAFR010000038.1:0-37335 GCF_900634745.1 Protofrankia symbiont of Coriaria ruscifolia | reverse complement strand
TGACCCCGCCCCCCTCCCCCATCCGGAGAAGAACGCCGTGACTACTGCGATCACCGCGGCGGACCCCGCACGCGCAGGCTCCACCCGTACACGACGCTTCTACCAAATACCGATCACCCCCACCGATCCGCCGTACGATGACGACCCGCAAGCCGGGACCTGGGTCACACGCCCACCAGCCGGGCCCGCGGCAACGGCCGCCCCGGTTATCGGAGCAGCAGCCCCGGTCGTCCTCGCGCTGCCCCACACCGACCACGGCGATCAGCGGCAACACACGGCCAGGAGCACAGCAGAGAGCCAAAAGCAGTGCGATCATGTTCTTTTCGCGCGTGGGCTTCCTGCTGGATCCGGGGTTCCCGCCGGGTCGGCGCTACCGATCCGGGAGGTCCGGGAGGCTCACGTCCCCGAGTCGCTGGTACAAGCCCTACCAGGCCCTGGGCGCACCGATGCCCCCGGCAGCCGGACGATCCCCTCGGCCCGCGCCGCGGCCACTGTCGTCGTCCGGGCCATTGTCGAGGCCGTGACCGGGATCCGGCCCGTCGCGCACCTTGCCGCCTGGACTTCTCCGCAGGTGCAGGCGGACCTCGAACGACTCGTCGCCGACAACGTCCGGCATCGGCGCCACACCCTTCGCTGCCTGCGGGTGTGCGAGCCTCGCGAAGGGATCGCCGAGGTTGCCGCGGTGATCACCCGGGGCGAGCGGGTGTCCGCTCTTGCCCTCCGTATGGAGACCTCCGGCAGTCGCTGGCGGGTCACGGCGCTGCAGACCGACGCCCTTCGGCGCAGTTCAGGGACAGCAGGGGCAGCCCGGACGGGTGCTGCTCCGTCCAGGCGCGCCTGACCCGGCCGATTGGCAAGCGCCTGAGATCCCACCGATCGACATCGGACGACGTTACCTAAAGTCGTCGGGCGTTACCCAGAGCCGTCAGGCGGGGTGTAGCTCAGGACGTCAGATGGTGCTGCGATGCGCGGGGTCTCCGTGGCAACGCTTGTATTTGCGCCCGGAGCCACACGGGCAGGGCGCGTTACGGGCCGGACGGCCACTACCGGCGGTGGCCGACGACTCCACACCGCGCTCCCCGATCACACTCCCGGAGGCCCGGGTTGTCACCGACTCGGATCCACCGTCCGCCGACGGCGCCGTGTAGCGAAGATCATCGGTGGGACGGCGCGGCTCCAGACCCTTGACGAACACTGGCGGCGGAGCGGACGTCGGCTGACCACCCACGGTGTTCGCGGCAGCGGCGGTCACCTCCTGAACAGCCGCAGGACGACCGGTCCCACCTGCTGCCTGCGCCGCGCCATCCACAGGGGTGATCGTCGGGGCGGCCGACGGGCTGCCGGCCTCGGGAACCGCGGAATCCGCGGAATCCGCGGCCGGAACCTGCACCTCGGCGTTGAACAGCAGCCTGACCGACTCTTCCTTGATACCTTCCATCATGGTCTGGAACATGTCGTAGCCCTCACGCTGGTACTCGACCAGCGGGTCACGCTGCCCCATTGCCCGCAGACCGATTCCTTCCTGCAGGTAGTCCATTTCGTACAGGTGCTCGCGCCACTTCCGGTCGAGAACCGCGAGCACGACCCGGCGCTCCAGTTCCCGCATGAGCGGATTACCGTCCGGACCCACGCCCAGCGTGTCCTCACGCCGGTCATACGCGTCGTACGCGTCGCTCTGCAGGTCCTCGATCAGGGTTTCAGCCGTCAGCCCCTCACGCTCGTCCGGCAACGGAACCTCCACGCCGATCTGGTACAGCTCGCCCAGACCGGACCAGAGTGTGTCGAGATCCCATTCCTCGGGATATCCTTCCGCCGTCGCGCCGCGAACGTACGCCTCCACCGTGTCGTCGATGAAATGACGGACCTGTTCGTGCAGGTCGGCCCCTTCGAGAACCTTCCGGCGCTCCTCGTAGATAACGGTGCGCTGCTTGTTCATCACCTCGTCGTACTTCAGGACGTTCTTGCGTATCTCGAAGTTCTGGCCTTCGACCTGTGTCTGCGCGGAACGAATCGCACGGGTGACGATCTTCGATTCGATCGGCACGTCCTCGGGAATGTTGAGCCGGTCCATGATGCCCTCGACGGCCGCGGCGTTGAACAACCGCATGAGGTCGTCGCCCAGCGACAGGTAGAACCGGGACTCCCCGCGGTCGCCCTGGCGGCCGGCTCGTCCACGCAGCTGGTTGTCGATACGGCGGGACTCGTGGCGTTCCGTACCCAGGACGTACAACCCGCCGAGCTCCAAGACCTCCTCGTGCTCGGCACCGACCGACGCGCGAGCCTTCTCCAGCGCCTCCGGCCAGGCCGCCTCGTAGTCCTCCGGGGTGTCGATCGGGCTCAGGCCACGCTGCCGCAGTTCCGCCTGGGCGAGAAACTCGGGGTTGCCGCCGAGCATGATGTCAGTACCACGCCCAGCCATGTTGGTGGCGACGGTCACGGCGCCCTTACGCCCCGCCTCGGCAATGATCACGGCCTCGCGCTCGTGCTGCTTGGCGTTGAGCACCTCGTGCTTCACACCGCGCTTGGTCAGCTCCTTGGACAGGTATTCCGACTTCGCCACGCTGGTCGTGCCGACAAGTACCGGCTGGCCGTTCTCGTTGCGCTCGGCGATGTCGTCGACGACCGCGCTGAACTTGGCGACCTCGGTCTTGTACACGACATCGGGCTGGTCGGCCCGGATCATCGCCTTGTTCGTGGGAATCGGCACGACACCGAGTGTGTAGATCTGGTGGAACTCCGCCGCTTCCGTCATCGCGGTCCCGGTCATCCCGGACAGTTTGTCGTAGAGGCGGAAGTAGTTCTGCAGCGTGATCGTGGCCAGGGTCTGGTTCTCCTGCTTGATCTCGACCTTTTCCTTGGCCTCGATCGCCTGGTGCATGCCTTCGCTGTAACGTCGACCGTGCAGCACGCGACCGGTGAACTCGTCGACGATGAGAACCTCGCCGTCCGTGACAATGTAGTCCTTGTCCCCGCGGTAGAGCTCCTTTGCCTTCAATGCGTTGTTGAGATAGCCGACCAGCGGGGTGTTCACCGATTCGTAGAGATTGTCGATACCGAGTTGGTCCTCCACCTTCGCCACCCCGCTCTCGGTGATGGCCACCGTCCGCTTGCCCTCTTCCACCTCGTAGTCGACGTCTTTCACCAGTGTCGGGGCGATACGGGCGAACTCGGTGTACCAGCGGGTCGGATTATCCGCCGGTCCGCTGATAATCAGCGGCGTCCTGGCCTCGTCGATCAGAATCGAGTCGACCTCGTCGACGACGGCGAAGTTGTGCCCGCGCTGCACAAGCTCCTCACCGCTCCAGGACATGTTGTCCCGCAGGTAGTCGAAGCCGAACTCGTTGTTGGTGCCGTAGGTGATGTCGGCCTCGTACTGCTGGCGGCGGACCGCCGGTGGCATCTGGGGATGAATCACACCGACCGTGAGCCCGAGAAAGCGGTGCACCCGGCCCATGTTCTCCGCGTCACGCTGCGCCAGGTAGTCGTTGACGGTGATAACGTGCACGCCCTTGCGGGACAACGCGTTCAGGTAGGCCGGAAGCGTGGAGACGAGAGTCTTGCCCTCACCGGTCTTCATCTCGGCTATGTTGCCCAGGTGCAGGGCCGCACCACCCATGATCTGGACGTCGAAGTGCCGCTGCCCCAGGGTCCGCCGGGCCGCTTCACGTACGGCCGCGAATGCTTCGGGGAGAAGCTCGTCGAGGGTTTCTCCGTCGTCGATCCGCTGCCGGAACTCGTCGGTCATCGAGCGCAGCTCGGCGTCGGTGAGCCCCACGAAGTCATCCTCAAGGAGGTTCACCTGCTCGGTGATGGCCTTGAGCTTGCGCAGAATACGACCCTCGCCGGCACGGAGGATCTTCTCGAGTACCACGGGTAAAACTCCTCGGGCGGCTTGTCGGCTGGGTCACCTACACAACGACACTAGGCTAGACCCCCGGTGCTGATCGATCCTCCCCGCACAGCGAGTCGGACACCCCGTGCGGCAGGTCGGACAACCCGCCGTGCAACCTCGCCCGCCGAAAGAGAATCGATCATACTCTTTCTGCGCCGGGAGGCTGCGCGGGATCGTGCCGCCGGGACCTCGGCTGCCTGTAGATCCTTGCCCGGCTCGACCCGGGGTCCACTCCTCAGAACGTACGGGGACCGCGGCCAGTGCCCAGCCCCCCGGCGTGTCCCGCGGATCCGTAGGCGATCCTGACCGGCATGCCGAAGTTCGACCCAGTGGAGATTACGGCGGGAAGGATCCACCTCCGCCCGTGGACCCCCGCCGACATCGACGACGTTCATGCCGCCTGTCAGGACCCGGACATCCAGCGGTGGACGAGGATTCCCTCGCCCTACACCCGACGGGACGCCGAGGCCTACGTCACCGAGTTCGCGCCCCGAAAATGGGAAGAAGGCCGGGGCGCCCCGTTCGCCGTGCTGGACGCCACGTCCGGGTCGGTGCTGGCCTCCGTGAGCCTGGTGGAGGTGACTGACGATGGCCTGGCCACAGTGGGTTACTGGTGCGCGCCGGGCGCGCGTGGCCAGGGTGTCGTCAGCCAGGCAGTCGGCGTGTTGGGGCGCTGGGCGTTTCAGACCCTGGGTGTCGAGCGGCTGGAATGGACAGCCGGTGTGGGCAACTGGGCCTCACGCCGGGTGGTGGAGAAGAACGGGTTCACCATCGAGGGCACCTTGCGCCGGGGCCTCGTCCTACGCGGTGTCCGGGTCGACTGCTGGATCGGGTCCCTGCTGCGAGACGACCCGCCACCACCATGAGAAGCACGACATGTCCCGATCTGACATATTTTGGGTTTTGGGCGGAGAACCACCCGAGAACTCAGGTGATTTCCAGCAGCTTCTCCCTGACCGCGTAGACCACCGCTTCCATCCGGGAATGCAACTGAAGCTTCTCCAATATGTTACGGATATGATTCTTGACCGTGTTCTCACTGATGAACAACTGCTTGGCGATGTCGCGGTTGTTGAGCCCCTTGGCGACGAGCCGCAGAACCTCCATCTCGCGATCGGTGAGCCTGGGAGTGGGTAGCTGCGGCCGACTGTCCGCCTTTTTGATCATCAGTGCGAACTCGGTGAGGAGCTTCGAGGCCATCGACGGGCTGATCAGGCTCTGCCCCCCGTGCACGGCGCGGATGGCCGCGGCAACCTCGTCGATCGAGATCTCCTTGAGCAGGTACCCCATGGCACCCGCCTTGATCGCGTCGTAGAGGTCACCCTCTTCGTCACTGATGGTCAGCATCACGATCTTTGCGCTGGGTACCGCCTGCTTGATCGCACTGGTCGCGTCGATCCCGCCGCGACGCGGCATCCGGACATCCATAAGGACGATGTCGGGCGCGGTGTCAACCGCCATCGTGACGGCTTCGGAACCGTCCGGCGCCTCACCGACCACCTCGATGTCCTTCTCCTGCTCAAGGACCATCTGCAGGCCACGCCGGAACAGAGCATGATCGTCAACGATGAGCACCCGGATGGGATCCGGTGACGACGGTTCCTCCCCGGGCTGGCGCCCATCCCCCGTCATATGACCTCCCTCGCGTCGCGACGGACTGCCGGTCGGTCAGCCCGTGCTGGTACACAGGCTGACCGACCGGCAACTGAAGACGTCCACGGCAGATGGTCCCACGTCAACTAGACCTGCATGCCTTTACACCGTTACGACCACGTCACGCTCTTGGCCGTAGCAGTCCTTCGGATCTTCCCGTCAGTGACCCGGACAGGACTTCCGGCAGCGCGAAAAAGCATGATCGCGCCATCTTTGGCCCTCAGTGACCCGTACCAGACGCCTCCGGCGGCGCGAAAGAAACATCATCGCGCCGCCTTTGGCCCTCAGACGTGAACCACGGAACCCTCGTCGGGATCCTGACCCTCATCCGCCTCAAGCCGGATCAGCCCGTAGTCGTAGCCACACCGCCGGTAGACGACACTCGGCAAACCCGTACGCACGTCACAGAAGAGGTAGAAGTCATGGCCCACGAGCTCCATATTGGACAACGCGTCGTCGAGAGTCATCGGGGTGGCTCGATGGATCTTCTCACGGACGACAAAGGGTGACGAGTCCGGAACACCGTAATCCGCGTCGCCACTGGCAGCTGCCGAAGCATCGGCAGCGCCGGCGTCCGCACGCTCGCCCGGCAGATCCACCTGCGGAGCAACCACGGATTGTGACGACTGTGCCAGCGAAGCACGACCCGCACCGTTATGACGGATCCGCCTGTCGGCGGCACGCCGTAGTCGTTCTGCGAGCTTCGCCGCGGCCAGATCGAGCGCCGCGTAGGGATCGGCCGCGGCGGCCTCCGCACGGATGACCGGCCCCCGCGAGAACACGGTCAGCTCGACACGCTCACGGACATCCGCCATGCGCGGATTGTGTTCACGAGAGAGCTCCGCATCCACCCGGAACGCCTTGTGATCGAACCTCTCAAGCTTCGCAATCTTGGCTTCGGCATGCTCACGGAACCTTTCGGGAACCGCGGTGTGCCTTCCCTTGACCACGATGTCCACTCGTTTCACCTTTCTGTTGACCGGAAGTTGTGATGACCGGGCAATCCGGACGGATCTGGCCAGATCCCACCTTCCGGTGTCGTGCCGTGCGTCAGGGCTTATCTGCTGCCTCGTTCCTTCCGCTCGGACCCCGGACACCCAGGCCCTCGCCTCGCTTGTCAGTTCCCGCGGTGCCGGTACGGGTGACGACAGTTTTATCCCTCCGGTACCCCGGTCGCAGGCAAACGGACACCTTGGGGCCGGTCATCTCGAGTAGGGCGTCGACGGGCCAACGTAGCGGCGGAGACCGCCACTACCGATACCGGTACCGCACCGGCGCGCAACACCCGCGTGGCCTCGGACAGCGTCGCGCCCGTTGTCACGACGTCGTCGATGACGACGAACAACGGCTCGGGCACCCCACAGCCGTCCCGCCCGCCAGGAACCCCGGACACGAAAGCAGCATGATCGCGCCGTCTTTGGCCCTCCAGGCCATGACGCAGGACGAACGCACCGTCGAGGTTGGTCACACGATCCGTGGCGGTCAAACCCGCCTGATCCGCCACCGGCCTGGCAGACCGCAGCATCGGAACCACCCGCGTCGGCACGCCGGCCCGACACAGCACCCGGGTAGCGCCGTCTGCGAGCCGGCGCACGTGGTCGAACCCGCGCCGGCGCACCGCGGCCCGGGTCGAGGGCACCGGCACGAGAACGACCGGACCGTTGTGTGCCGACATGACCCTGGCCGCGGCCACCGCGCGGGCAAGTGCCAACACAAGCGGGCCGGCAGCGTCCAACCGGCCTCTTTCCTTGAAGGCCAACAGGATCTGGCGACACGAACCGTCGTAAACGGCACCCGCGAAGCACGGCGGCCCCCGCCGCCCCGGGGTGGCCATTTGTCCCGGAGCGGCGAGGAATGCCCGACGATCGACCGCAGCCGAACAAACCGCGCAGACCGCTGAACCCGAACGGCCGCAGCCGGCACAGGTTCGCGGCAGGAGAAGGTCCAGAAGAACCTCGAACGCGGCAGCTATATATGTATTGGGCATGTGTCGCATGGTCACCCCATCGACCTCGGCCTGGCCAACACCTGGTGAATCCTGTGGAAAACCCTCCTGTGGACGACGCCTGCCCGGGCATCCACGATGTACGGGATCCGATCACACGACCTTCCCGTCGACACGGAAAGAAACCATATGGATACTTATAGAGACCGCTGCCGGACTTTCCCGGCTGCCCGACACGCAACATCGTAGATCTGGCACGATCGCACCCGCCGGGTCTGCAGGCGTCCACAAATGCGTGGAAGGTCAGGCCGATCATTGGCAGAGCGGATCCACCCGGACCACGAGTCGGTCACGGTAGTGCGAGTGAGCCGGCCCAGGACATCGCGAGGGGACATCGGCGCGGCCGCCTCCCCTCGGACTACCGAAGGCCTGAAAACGTGAGGAGACCGACATGACCGGTGGACCTGGCTGGAGTGGGCCCCAGCCACCCGGCGGACCGAATCCCGCAGACGGCCAGCAGCAGCCACCATCACCCCCCAGCTGGGGGCAACCACAGCCGCCCTCCGGGTGGAACCAGCAGCCACCACCGTCTGGCGGCTGGAACCAGCCACCCGGATGGAACCCGCCACCGTCCGGCTGGCAGCCACCGCCCCCCGGCTGGGGACAACCACAAGCGGGAGGACCCAGCCAGTGGGGGCCGCTGCCGCAGGCCGAGAAACCGGGAATCATCCCGCTGCGGCCGCTCGCCGTGGGCGAGATACTCGACGGCGTCTTTTCCGCCCTGCGGCGCAGCCCCGGAGCGACGATCGGCCTGACTCTCGGCGCCACCACAGTGGCGCAGATCATCACAATCATCCTGACGGCCATCGGTCAGCGCGGCTCCTCCGGCGTCGCGGTCCTCTGCGGCGTCGTGAACGTGATCATCAACTTTGTCGTCGCCATCGCACTGACGGGAGCGCTCAGCATCGCGGTCAGCGAGTTGACGCTGGGTAGCAAAGTAAAGATCGGAGAGGTACTGCAACGCGTCCGGCCCCGCCTCGCAGGCCTCGCCGGCCTGTCGATCGTAGTGACGCTGCTGACCTTGCTCGGGCTCATCGGGCTGCTCATCGGTGCCGTCTTCGTGGGGGTCGCACTGGTTCTGTCAACCCCTGCGTTCGTCCTCGAAGGCGGAACGATCAACACAGCCATGCGACGCTCGTGGACCCTGGTTCGGGGCGCATGGTGGCGAACCTTCGGAATCCTGCTGCTCACGGGCATAATCGTCACCGTCGTGGTGTCCGTTCTCACCGTCGTGATCGGGGTGGCCTTCGCCGCCGGCGGCGACTCCATGACCGATCCGGTCACCGGCGACCTGACCGGAACGGGTCTTGTGTTCACCGCGATAGTGGACATCATTATCAGTATCGCGATCATGCCGATCATGGCGGGGGTGGTCGTGCTGCTCTACATCGACCGCCGTATCCGGTTGGAAGGGCTCGACATGACACTCGCCCAGGCAGCGCGGGACCGTCGTGCCGCGACCAACCAGGGCTACCGGTAACGGGACTACGAGCAACAGGGCTGTCGGTAAACAGTGGTGATCGGGCCTGCGGTAACCCGCGACGGAGCGGCGGAGGAAGCCCGCCGCGAGCTGTCCAGGACGATCTATCACCAGGCTGAGCCGAGCTGGCCCGAACGTGTGGTGAGCTGGCTCAGCGAGCAACTCACCGACCTGTGGGCCAGCGCCACCCAATCGTCGGGTGGGGGTCTCGGGATCGCAGCCGTCGTCATCGTGGCCGCCGTGGCCGCCGTGGCAGTGTGGCTGCGTCTCGGCCCGGTCCGGCGGCAGGCCCGGACAGCACCGGTCGACCTCGACCTGAGCAGTCCGCTGTCGGCTGCGGCGCTGCGGGCCGAGGCCGACGCCGCAGCCCGTGCCGGTGCGTTCGCCGAAGCGGTGCGGTCACGGTTGCGAGCCGTCGTGCGGATGCTGGAGGAGACAGGAGTGCTGGAGCCCCGTCCGGGGTGTACCGCCGGTGAGCTTGTCACCGAGGTCGGCCGGATCGCCCCCGCTACGACCCCCGCCCTTGCGGCGGCAGTGGTCATATTCAGCGAGATCTGGTATGGAGGACTGGAGGCGTCGGAGGCGTCCTACCGCGCTGTCGTGCAGGCGGACGAGGCACTCACCGGTCTGCGACCACGGGCGGGGACAGGCGGCAGGCCAGCGTCCACGTTCACGGTGCCGGCTTGAACTCCCCGGCTGGCCGAAAGCAGCGCGATCATGCTTCTGGCACGCTGACTTCGGCCCAGATCCCCAGGCCGCTGAGCGCCGCGCGCCGGGGGCTCGACCCGCGAGCACGCCGCGGCGTCCGCGTCGCGGCCGTCCTGATACTGCTGATCATCATCTGTGTGGCGCTGTCGGCCATGATCGAACGATCGAACGGGCGCCCGCTTGATCCGGGGTCGGCCGACCCGACCGGGACCATGGCCTTGGCCCAGCTCCTGCGGGCACACGGCGTCGAGGTCACCTCGACGGACGATCCGACCGAGGCGGTGAGCACACCGGATCCCGCCGACGTCACGATCGTGCTGGCCTACCCGGAGCGAGCCTCCCAGCGGGTGCTCGACACGCTTGTGCATGCGGCCGGCCGGGGCAGCGACGTGGTGCTCTTCGAGCCGGACGCGGTGGTCGTCGGCGCCCTGGGCCTGCCGGTCACCGTCGCCGGTCGCGTCCCATCCGGGACGCCGACGCCGCGGTGCCAGCTGCCCGAGGCCGCCACTGCGTCGGCGGCCACGCTCGGCGGCGGGTCCGGTTTCCAGATCACCGGGCCGGACCCGGCCGGGGTCACCGCCTGTTACCCGGTGGGGTCGGCCTCGACACTGGTCGTCGTGCAGGCGCCGCGAGCGCCGGGCCAGCCGCCGTCACCGGCTCGATCCGGACGGTTCGTCCTGGTCGGCAACGTCGCGTTCATGACCAACGACCACCTGGACGAGCAGGGTAACGGGGCGCTCGCGATCGGGCTGCTGAACCGGCATCGCACCCTGTCATGGGTGGTCCCGCAGCCGGGTGGAGCGGACTCGGTGGCCCGCAAAGGCCTGCTCGACCTGCTTCCCGACCGGGTGCTGCTGGCCTGCCTTCAGCTCGGCCTGGCGGTGGTCGTCCTCGCCCTGTGGCGGGCACGCAGACTCGGGCCACCGGTGCCCGAACCGCTTCCGGTCGTGGTACGCGCGGCCGAGACCGTCGAGGGGCGGGGACGCCTCTACGCCGCCGCGCAGGCCCGGGACCTGGCCGCGGCGACGCTGCGGGCGGCGGAACGCGGACGCCTGACCGAGCGGCTCGGGCTGCCGGCTCAGGCCCGCCCCACCCGTCCCGGTGATGCGGGGCAACCCGAGCCGGACCCGACCGCGCTCGTCGCCTCCGTCGCCACCCGCACAGGGCGGTCACCGGTCGAGATCAGGTCGCTCCTGTACGGTTCCGGGATGAGCCAAGACACCCCGACAACAGGCGGGATGATCCCGACAGAAGGGGTATCGGACGAGGCGCTGGTGGCGCTGGTGGATCAGCTCGACGCACTGGACCGGCAGGTGGCAGCAGGATGAGTGTCCCGGAAACATCCGACGACACCCGGGCAACGGCTTCTTTCGCCGCCGGGCCAGTTGGCACCGTGCCATCGACTGCCGTGCCATCGACTGCCGTGTCGCCGGGTGCCGGACCGGTCAACGCCGGTCCCGGAGCCCGGGTACCCGGAGCCCAGGTACCCGGAGCCGAAGTGCCGCCCGTCCGGACCATCCCGAGTGATCCGGAAACGGCCCGCCGGGCGCTGATCGCACTGCGCGAGGAGGTGGCCAGGGCCGTGGTCGGTCAGGACGCCGCCGTCAGCGGCCTTGTCGTAGCGCTGCTCTGCCGCGGTCACGTGCTGCTCGAAGGCGTCCCGGGAGTCGCCAAGACCCTGCTGGTGCGGGCTCTCGCCGCGGCGCTGTCCCTCAATACCAAGCGGTTGCAGTTCACCCCCGACCTGATGCCCGGGGACGTCACCGGGTCGCTCGTCTACGACGCCCGGACGTCGCTGTTCACCTTCCGGGAAGGGCCGGTGTTCACGAACCTGCTGCTTGCGGACGAGATCAACAGGACGCCTCCGAAGACCCAGGCCGCGCTGCTGGAGGCGATGGAGGAACGCCAGGTCAGCGTTGAGGGGGCGCCACGCCGGCTGCCGGTGCCGTTCACGGTCGTCGCCACGCAGAACCCGATCGAGCACGAGGGCACCTATCCGCTCCCCGAGGCGCAGCTCGACCGGTTCCTGCTCAAACTCACCGTGCCACTGCCACCGCGGGAGGACGAGATCGGGGTCCTCGCCCGCCACGCGTCCGGTTTCGACCCGTCCGACCTGGACGCCGCCGGGATCCGGCCCGTCGCCGGACCGCCACAGCTCGCCGTCGCCCGCGATGGCGTCCGCGGCGTGCAGGTCCGTCCGGAGGTACTCGGCTACATCGTCGATCTCGCCCGGGCCACCCGGGCGGCGCCCTCCGTGCAGCTGGGCGTGTCGCCCAGGGGAGCGACCGCGCTGCTGGCCACGACCCGGGCCTGGGCGTGGCTGTCCGGGCGGGAATATGCCACCCCAGACGACGTCAAGGCGCTGGCCCGTCCCACCCTGCGGCACCGGATCTCGTTGCGGCCCGAGGTCGTACCCGACGGCGTCACCACGGACACCGTCCTCAACCAGGTGCTGGCCACCGTGCCCGTCCCGCGGTGACGCACGGTGGCAATCACCGGACGAGCCGCCGGGTTCGCCCTTGCCGGCGTGTTCGCCGTGCTGCTCTCCCCCGTCCCGGGGGTGACCCTGGTGCTGGTCAACACCGCGCTCGTGCTCGCGCTGGTCGCGGACGTCGTGCTCGCCGGAAGCGTGCGGACGCTTGCGTTCACCCGTTCCGGTCCGACGCGGTCGCGGCTGGGTGAACCGGTGCCGCTCGTCCTCGCCGTCACCAACACCGGACGGCGCAGGATCCGGGCCCTGGTCCGCGACGCCTGGCCGCCGTCGTCCGGCGCCGAGCCCCGGGTCCTTCACGTGACGGTCCCGGCCGGGCAGCGACGGTTCTGCGAGATCGTCCTGCACCCCACCCGGCGGGGGGAACGCCACCCGTACCGCATCACGGTCCGTTCGCTGGGGCCGCTGGGTCTCGCCGGCCGGCAGGGCCGCCACCATGCGCCGTTCCAGGTGCGGGTGCTGCCCGCATTCACGTCCCGGCGGCACATTCCGGCTGCTTTCGCGCGCCTGCAAAAGATCGAGGGTAACGTCACACTGCGTATCGGCGGGCAGGGTTCGGAGTTCGACAGCCTCCGTGACTACGTTCCGGGTGACGACGTCCGCATGATCGACTGGCGGGCCAGCGCGCGGCGCGGCACGGTGGCAGTCAGATCGTTCCGGCCGGAGCGGGACCGCCGGGTCATCTGCGTCCTGGACACCGGGCGGACCAGCGCCGGCCGCATCGGTGACACCCCTCGTCTCGACCACGCGATGGACGCCGCCCTGCTGCTCGCGACCGTGGCCGCCCGCGCCGGGGACCGTATCGGACTGCTCGCGCACGACACCACGGCCCGGATCACCCTGCCGGCGGCGGGCGGAGGGGATCCGGTGGTCCGCATCAGCGCGGCGATGGCGCTGGTGGAACCCGTACTGGCCGAGGCCGACCACCACGCGATCGTCTCGTCGGTGCTACGTACCGCCGGGCGGCACTGCCTGGTGGTGCTGTTCACCGAGCTCGCGCCCGCGGTCATCGAAGAAGGTCTGCTGCCGGCGCTGCCGGCGCTGACCGCCCGGCACACCGTCGTCGTCGCGGCGGTGAGCGACCCACGCCTGACCGAGCTCGCGGCCGGCCGGGGTGACGTGCGTGCGGTCTACTCCGCCGCGGCGGCCGGGCAGGCGCTGCTGCGCCGGCGCCAGCTCGCCGGGCTGCTGCGCCAACGCGGTGCGCAGGTCGTGGACGCCTCACCGTCGACCTACGCGGTAGCTGTCACCGACGTCTACCTGACGCTCAAGTCCACCGGAGGCCTGTGAGAGCCGAAAGCCGAAGACGGCACAGCCATGATCTTTTGTGCTGCCTTCGGCCCGCTGGAGCGCCGGTCAAATAGTACAAATCCCGTCCACAGCCACCCGCACAGACCATGATCTAAGCGAATTTGTTGCCGTGTACACTTTTTGGCCATATTAACGTACGCATCGACAGACTCGCGCCAATCTTCCGGGTGGCCAGCACTCATCGACGCATGCCACCGTTCGCCGGGCCACGCATAGTTACATGATCGACATCCTAGGCGGTCGGTGCGAGGTCCGCGGAGAGCTCCTTGTCCAGGTCGCCGGACTCGCCCATGGCCACGGCATGGCTGCCGTAGACCCGGATGTAACCAACGAACATCACCAGGGCGAACACGCCGACACCGATCCGGACTCCGACCGGCAGGGACGACGGCGTCACGAACGCCTCGATCAGGCCGCTGACCGCCAGCGCAACCGCCAGCCCGAGCGAGATCACAACAGCGGCTCGGCCCTCGGCTGCCGCTGCCTCCACCCGTCGGCGCGGACCCGGATCGATAATCGACCAGCCCAGCCGCAGACCGACCCCACCCGCGATGAAGACGACGGTCAATTCCAGCATTCCGTGCGGCAGGATCAGGGTGAAGAACTGCGACGACTCGCCACAGCTAGCCATGTAACCGCCGACGATCCCCAGGTTGACGGAGTTGAACAGCAGCACCGCCAGGGTCGGCAGGCCCAGCAGTGCGCCGAAGGCAATGGCCGACGCGGCCACCCAGGCGTTGTTCGTCCATACCTGTGCAGCAAACGAGGACGCGGGATTCTCCGAGTAGTAGTGGGCGAAGTCGGTCCGGCACAGTTGCTGCACCTCGGCCGGCGGAAGCAGGCCGCTGTAGGCGGCCGGGGTGTGCACCACCCACAGGCCGAGCGCCACGGCGACCGCGAGCGAGGCCCCGCAGGTAGCCAGGAACCACATACGCCTCGCATACACTGCCGCCGGAAACGTGACGGCGAAGTACCTGCCGACAACATGCCAGCTCGGGTCCCGCGTGCCGACGACAACGGAACGTGCCCGAGTGACCGTGCCGGCGAGGCTATCGACCAGAACCGGGTCCGGACCGCGGCTGCGGATCACCGACAGGTGGGTCGCAACCTTCTGGTAGAGCTCCACAAGCTCGTCGAGCTCCCCCGCGGACATCCGGCGGGGCCGCGCCGCGCGCCGGACGAGATCCTCCAGGCGGGCCCACTCGGCACGATGGAGGCCGACGTACGCATCAAGATCCATTCGTACCGCCTCCCACCACACCCGGTACCCGGCAAACGTCACTACCCGGCACACGTCGGACGGGCGGAAACAGCTGAATGGATGATAATGGGAGGCCGATGTCTCAGGCGATCGCGGGATCCCCATGCCTCCGGCTACACCTCCCGGGGCCTCCGGCCGTACCTCTCGCCGCCTCCGGCCACACGGGAAGAACCATGATCGCACAACCTTCGGTCGGGTCGGGATGCCGTCACCGGACACCTACCGAACATTCACGGAACGGGACGAGCGTGACCAGGATCGCAACCACCGGGATCGGAGCCACAGCATGAGCCGATTCGTCACCGGTGAGGCGGTCACGATCGACCTGCGGGTCGCCCGGCTCGGCTCACGGATCATCGCCGGCCTCATCGACCTCGCCCTTCAGGCGGTCGTGCTTGTCGTCACCGCCTGGGCTGCCTTCGGAGTCGTCGCCCCGGATGACGACGCGCTGGCATCCGCGGTCTATCTGGCCGTCGTGGTACTGGTTGTGGTCGGCTACCCGGTCACGGCGGAAACGGTCTGGCGGGGACGCAGCATCGGGAAGGCAGCCATGGGGCTGCGGGTCGTGCGGGATGACGGCGGGCCGGTCCGGTTCCGCCACGCGTTCGTCCGCGCCCTGCTCGGCGCCGTGGTCGAGCGGCCCGGTGCGCTGCTGGCAATCCCAGGAATGATCAGCATGCTGGTCTCCGGGCAATCCAAGCGGCTTGGGGATCTCCTCGCCGGAACGGTCGTCCTCCAGGAACGCATCCCGCACGGCAAAGCAGTGCCCGTGACAATGCCGCCGCAGCTTGCCGGCTGGGCCAGCACCCTCGACCTGTCCTCGTTCGAGGACGCCCTGGCGCTTGCGGTACGCCAGTTCCTCAACCGGATCCAGGAGCTGTCACCACAGACATGTGAGCGGATCGGTAACCAGCTCGCCGCGTCGGTACACGCCGTCGTCACCCCCCCACCGCCACCGGGTACCCATCCCTGGGCGTACCTGTCGGCGGTACTTGCCGAACGCACCGCCCGCGCGCAGCGATGCGCCGAGCACACCGCACGGTGGCAGTTTGCCGGCGCACCCCCGACACAGCCGGCGCAACCGTGGGGGGCCCAGCAGCAGTGGGGGGCCCAACAGAAGGCAGCCCAGCCATGGGCGGCCCAACCGTGGACGACACAGCCGACCGGTCCGGGCGGCGATGTGGCCGAGGCCCCGGCGCCGGGGCCTTTCGTTCCCCCGAGCTGACCTGGTCTGCCGCAGGGCAAGCCTGCCGCAGACCAGGACTGCTCCTGGATCAGGAGCCGTGCTCCCAGGAGTTGAGGTACGCCTCCTGAGCCGGCGTGAGGACGTCGATCGCGAGACCCATGGTCTCCAGCTTGAGTCGCGCGACCTCCTTGTCGATCTCAACCGGGACGTCGTGGACGCCCGGGGCCAGCGACTGCCAGTTCTTCGTCAGCCATTCCGCGGTCAGCGCCTGGTCGGCGAAGGACATATCCATGACCGCCGCCGGGTGACCCTCCGCGGCCCCCAGGTTGACCAGCCTGCCCTCGGCGAGCAGCAGCAGGCGTCGACCATCGGCCAGCACGTATTCGTCGGTCTGGTGACGCACCCGGCGCGGGCCGGCAACGGCCAGCTCGGACAGCGCCACGATGTCGATCTCGATGTCGAAGTGCCCCGAGTTCGCGAAGATCGCGCCCTCTTTCATGGCCTCGAAGTGCTCGCGGCGCAGCACGTCCCGGTTGCCGGTGACGGTGATGAACACGTCACCGATGGCGGCAGCCTCGATCATCGGCAGGACGCGGAACCCGTCCATCGCCGCGTCCAGCGCCTTGGTCGGGTCGATCTCGGTGACGATCACGTTGGCGCCCAGCCCCTTGGCCCGGGACGACACGCCCCGGCCGCAGTACCCGTAGCCGGCGACGACGACGGTCTTGCCGGCGAGCAGGGTGTTGGTGGCGCGGAAGATCGCATCCAGCGTCGACTGGCCGGTGCCGTACCGGTTGTCGAACATGTGCTTGGTGTCGGTGTCGTTGACCGCCACCATCGGGAAGCGCAACGCACCGTCCTTGGTCATCTGACGCAGCCGGATGACTCCGGTGGTCGTCTCCTCGCACCCGCCGCGTATACCCGGGAGCACCTCGGTACGGGTTGTGTGCAGCGTGTTGACCAGGTCGCAGCCGTCGTCGAAAACGTAGTGGGGGGCACCGTCCAGCGCCGCATTGATGTGCGCGTAGTAGCCGTCACGATCCACACCGTTGCGAGCGAAGGTGGGGATGCCGTACTCGGCAACCAGCGCGGCCGCGGTGTCGTCCTGCGTGGACAGCGGGTTGGACGCGCACAGCGCGAGCTGCGCTCCACCGGCGGCAAGCGCCCGCATGAGGTTGGCGGTCTCGGTCGTCACGTGCATGCAGGCAGCGATCTTCGCCCCCTCGAACGGGCGCTCGACGGCGAAGCGGTCGCGGATCTGACGGAGCACTGGCATGGACCAGTCCGCCCACTCGATACGTGTCTTGCCCTGCTGGGCGAGCGCAAGGTCGGCGATGTCGTTCTTGGGCAGCTCTGCCATCGAACTTCTCCTCTCAAGGGGCTGCGGACCCCGGGAAAGGGGAGACCGCGAACGCGGACGAACCACGGACGAACCACGAACCTCGGATCATTGGAGCGACCGGCAACAGGAGTGCTCTGAAACGACGTTACGACATCAGCCCTTGCGATCCGGTCTTCGCCTCCTCGAGCTCGACACGCGGCCGCTCTCGGGAAGATCATACAGATCGGCCACGGAAAGTCACAAATAGTCACAGCGGTGGGGTGAGGGGACGGTGCCCGGCGGTCTGGCAGTCCGGACAGGGCCGCGTCGACCTGATCTGGCACGGCTCCCCACCCAGGCTCGCAGCCTGGATCACACCCACCCGCCCCATACCCTCACAGGTGGGGCAGAGCATGTTGACCTCACGCGTGACCGGCTCGGGCCCGTCACCGGAGGCCGCCCCAGGGCTCACCGGGTACGTCCCGCGACGTTACCCATCCCGTCACAGGTCCCGCAACGAACCATACGGTTCATACTGAAACCACCGTCGGCGTCCTGGCCGGCGAAGAACTTCGGCACCTCACCCGTACCGCGGCAGGTCGGGCACAGCTGTCTGCCCTCACCGCCGGAGCCACCGTCACGGCCGCCTGCGCGCAAGCCGTCCCGGTCCCCGTTCTTACGACCCATCGCGTTGTCCGCCTCCGCGGCATTGCGGAGTAGTTCCTTGCCCACGGAACCACTTTACGCAACACGATAAACACGGACCGGACATCCGAGACCTTCGACCTCGGACAGACCACTATGTAGGCCCATCATCTTGGCTCATCCTGGCCAGCCGCGTTCCGGCCGGCCGTCCGGACAACCCGGGAACTCCCCCGACAGCCACGCTCCACCCGGACGACCGGACACAACGTCGCCACATCCGGCAGAAGCCGAGCGCGGCAAATTCCGATCATCCCTACGGGTCGGCGACAATCCAGTGGGGCGTCACTGCCCCAGCGTCACGCACCTGCCTGACCTCGTGTGCGTGACATCGTGGCAACAGGCCGCAGGCGTTCATCGACCCAGCGGGCCAACGGCGGCGCGATCATGTTTTCGTGCCCGGGGTTCCTGCCGGACCCGGGGTTCCTGTTAGATCGGCGAAGCCGATCGGGGAGAGCCGGAAGCCGATACCGCAGGTCCGACAGGCCCAGGTCCTTGGACCGCCGTCCGGCCCATCACAGGAGGTGATCTCAACGGCCGTGCAGAGAGAATCCACGTTCCGTGCACGACCGCGCCGTCGTACGGCGGGCGCCCGCGTCACCTCGGCTCCACGGCCGCCCGCCGGCAGCCCCGCCGGCACGGGCGACGACGCCCCGGCCGCCGCGGACAGCCACTGGAGCAACCCCACCGGCGGGGGGCAGGGCAGTCGCCCGGACCGCCGCGGCCTGCTCACCCGGCTCGGGGTGATCACCTGCGCCGCCGGTGTCGGTCTCGCCCTGCTGCTCCTTCCCGCGATCGGCGCGATCGGCTTGTTCGCGAAATCCTCGGCAGACCACTACCTGAGCCTGCCGGCCGAGCTGATCACTCCACCGCTGCCCGAGAGCTCCCGGATCCTTGCCGCCGACGGCAGCCTCATCGCGACGCTGCGCGGGGAGGAGAACCGGACCGTCGTCGACGGCAAGGCCATCCCCGCGGTCATGCGGCAGGCCATCGTCTCCATCGAGGACGCGCGCTTCTACAGCCATGGCGGGGTGGACGTGAAGGGAGTCGTCCGGGCCGTGCTGCGCAACAGCGAGGCGGGTGACGTCCAGCAGGGCGCGTCAACACTGACCCAGCAGTACGTCAAGAACGTGCTGCTGCAGAACGCGCGCACCAGGCAGCAACGCGAGGAGGCGGCCGGCACGTCGCTCGAGCGCAAGATCCAGGAAGCCCGGTACGCCGTCGCCCTGGAGAACAAGATCACTAAGGACGAGATCCTGGAGCGCTACCTCAACATCGCCTATTTCGGCAACGGCAACTACGGCGTGGGTACCGCCGCCCAGAACTACTTTCACGTGGGCGTCGCCGACCTGACGCTTCCCCAGGCGGCGCTGCTGGCCGGACTCGTCCAGAGCCCGTCCCTGTACGACCCGGTGAACCACCCCGACGCCGCCCGGGCACGTCGGGACGTCGTCCTCGACCGGATAGCCGCGCTGGGTCACATCACCCCGGCCGCCGCGGACGCGGCGAAGACCACCCCGGTCACGGTGGTCCGGGCCGAGGCCGCGGCCGCGCAGGACTCGTGCGAGACGTCAAGCGCGTCCTTCTTCTGCGACTTCGTCCGCTCCCAACTGCTGGCCGACCCGGCGCTGGGCACGACCGAGGCCGAGCGCGCCCGGCGGCTGCACGAAGGCGGCCTGGTCATCAGGACGACGCTGCAACCCAAGGTCCAGGCCGCGGCCCAGAACACGGTCAATGCCGTGATAGCGCCCAGCAACCCGGTGTCGGCCACCGAGGTGGTGATCGAACCCGGCACCGGCAACATCCTGGCGATGGCGGTGAACCGGGTGTTCGGCTCCGACTCCGCCGCCAACCAGACCAAGGAGCCGCTGGCGACCAAGGCGGTGTTCCAACCCGGGTCGACCTTCAAGACGTTCACCCTCGCCGCGGCGCTCGAGGCCGGCTACGGGCTGAACACCCAGTTCTACTCGCCCTCCTGCTACAGCACGAAGGCATTCCCCCTGAATCGGCGGGACGGCAGTGACTGCGCCACCGGCTACTCGAACGCCGATCCCGCGGAAAGCGGGGTGTACGACATGTCCCGCGCGACCTGGGACTCGGTGAACACCTACTACATCCAGCTCGAGGAGAAGATCGGCGTACGGGCCGTCGTCAACATGGCGACCCGCCTGGGCATCCCCGCGTCCTACCTGGCGGACGTCCACCCGACCAAGGGTGACCTGACCATCGGCTCCGAGCGAGTCACACCGCTGGACATGGCCAACGCCTACGCCACGCTCGCCGCGCACGGCGTCCACTGCGATCCGCGGTACGTCCTGTCGGCAACGGACTCCGGCAACCAGAACGTCGACATCGCCCCTACTCCCGCCTGCCAGCGGGCGGTGTCGGCCGGTGTGGCCGACACCGTGACGAGCATCCTGGCCGGGGTAATCACACAGGGCACCGGATACCCGAACGCGGCGGCGATCGGACGCCCGGCCGCAGGCAAGACCGGCACCACGGACAACTACTCCTCCGCGTGGTTCGTGGGGTACACCCCCCAGATGGCCGCTTCGGTCGCGGTCGGCAACCCCAGGGGCGCGCAGGGGAACCCGCTGAAGGGGGTCGTGGCGGACGGCCGGACCTGGTCCCGCGTGTTCGGCGGGGACCTTCCGGCGATCATCTGGGGCCGCTCGCTGCGGGCGGCGCTCGCCGACGTCCCCGCCATGCCCATGTCGAAGGCCGATCCCACCGTGGCCAGGGGAACCAAGGGTGGGTTGCTGTCGACTCCCCCGCCACCACCGCCGGCTCCCACCGCGGCGGCATCGGGCGGTCCGATCGTGCCGACGTCACCGCTTGGCGCCGTCGGACCGGTCGTACCAAACGCTGTGTTCCCGTTCCCACCCCCGGCCCGGTAACGAACCAGCCGGACCGGCCCGCTCAACCGTCGGGCCCGCTGCCAGGTCTGGACAGCGGGACCCGCCAGCGGGGCCTGGAGCGGGCTATGTCTCGCCCATGGCCGGGGTCGGCGGGGAACTCAGGTCACGCGCGGCGGCCACCGGCGTCGGGTCCAGACCGAGCGCGAGACCGAGATAGACGCTGGTGTAGTCGAACAGGCCCACCAGGGACGCGAGCCGTTCCAGGCGGCTGGGCCCCTGCGCGGACAGCTCGGTCACCGCCACCGCGCGCTCAGCCGCCGCCGTGACGGCAGCCTCGGCCTGGCGGGTCACCGCCGGATGCTCAGCCGCCTGATCACGCAGCAGGACCAGCCGCAGCCGCACCGGCTCGGTCTCGTCGACCCGGTCACGGAAGAAGTCGTCGTCCGCTCCGGCACCGCCGCCCGCCCTACGGACCCCGAACATCCCGTCCAGGACGCCCGCCTGGGCGCCTGCCGCGTCGGGCAGGGTGCCGAGCAGCGCCGGGTAACCCGCGTTCGCGGCAAGCTGGCCGGCGGCCCGGTCGGCGGCGGCGGCGGTCAGGGCGGTGGTCCCCCACAGCAGGGGTAGCGAGCCTGCGAGCTCGAGCGCCAGCACCTTTGCCGGGCTGATGAACGTCTCGCTGGCGGGCCGGCAGCGCATCGCCAGGTCCTCCAGCCGCACCGCCGCGGCCTCGACCGCATCCGGGCCCTCGGCGGGCGGGAGGAGACCGAGTGTCCGGACAGCCGCGACAGCCGGGAGCAACAACGCCCAGAAACTGGCCCGGGTGGGCCTGCCGTCCACCACCGCAACGGGAAGGAACAGCGCCCGCGCGCGTTCGGCACGATGAGCCAGGGGTGAGTCGGGCGGGCCCACCGCAACCACCCGGCAACCGCGACGATCGGCTTCTTCCAGCGCGGACAGGGTCGCCTCGCTGCGCCCCGAACCGGATATCGCGATCACGACGTCGGCCGCCCCCACCCATCCGGGCAGGCCGAAGCCGTTGTGGCCGAGTACCGGGACCGGACAGCGCGACCCGACCACCGCGGCGAGCGCGACACCGACAGCCGCCGAGCTACCCACCCCGACGACAAGCACCGCCCGCGGACGGCCGTCGGCGGCGAGCGAACCGATGCCGGCCTCCTGCGCCAGCGCGGCGGACTCGCGGACCTGGCGGGCCGATGACGCGACATGCAGCAGCATGCCGGACGGGTCGGCGGCGCCCAGCCGGACGACGTCGTCAAGGATGCTCTCGTCCACGCCCGCTTCCCGCATGCCTTGCACCATTACACGCCCGCGTCCATCCGCACACCCCAGGGTTCAGCAGACAGTGGGATTCGAGCGGGGTTCAGGACGAGCGGGGTTCAGGACGCAGCGGACGAGGGTTCAGGACGACGTGGACGCCGGCGGCCGGGCCTCCCCACCGAACGGGACGGCCTCGTCGAGCAGCATCACCGGGATTTCGTCCCGTACTGGGAACGCCAGGCCGCACGACGTGCAGACCAGCACCGGCTCGCCTCCCAGGATGTCCTGGCGCAGGGGGGCGTGCGCGGGGCACGGGCAGGCGAGGATCTCCAGCAGGAGCGGGTCGAGACTCAACGGTTGATCTCCCTTTCACGGCGGATGCGGGTGAGGATCTCGTCCCGCACCCGTGCCATCGTGGCATGGTCGGGGGCTTCCACATTGAGCCGCAGCAGCGGTTCGGTGTTGGACGGCCGCAGGTTGAACCAGACCCCGCCGCCGAGGGTGACGGTGAGCCCGTCGAGATGGTCGACGCCGGTCGAACCCACGGCATACTCCTTCTCGATCTCGGCCATGACCGCGGCGGCGTCGGCGACCTCAGAGTTGATCTCACCGGAGGCCGCGTACCGCGCATAGCCCGCCAGCAGCTGTGACAGCGGCTGGTCCTGCTCCCCGAGCGCGGCCAGGACGTGCAGGGCCGCGAGCATCCCGGAATCGGCACGCCAGAAGTCACGGAAGTAGAAGTGGCCGGAGTGCTCACCACCGAAGATCGCCCCGGTCCGGGCCATCTCCGCCTTGATGAACGAATGACCGACCCGGGTGCGCACCGGTACGCCACCGCGTTCACTCACCAGTTCCGGCACGGCCTGGCTGACGATCACGTTGTGGATGACGGTGGAGCCGGGTTCATGGGCGAGTTCCCGCTCGGCGACGAGCGCGGTGATGGTGGACGGCGACACGAGCTCACCGCGTTCGTCCACCACGAAGCAGCGGTCGGCGTCACCGTCGAAGGCGAGCCCGATGTCGGCCCGGTTGGCCCGCACCGCCGCCTGCAGGTCACGAAGGTTCTCCGGTTCGATCGGGTTCGCCTCGTGGTTCGGGAACGACCCGTCCAGGTCGAAGTAGAGCGGGTGGACCGACAGTGGCAGCCCCTCGAACACCGCGGGGACCGTGAGCCCGCCCATGCCGTTACCCGCGTCCACGGCGACCGTGAGCGGCCGGATCACCGAAAGATCGACCAGTGTGCGCAGATGCCGGGCATAGGACGCGAGCAGGTCCTGGCGGGTGACGGTTCCGCGCGGCCCGGTGAACTGCGCGACTCCGGCCTCGACCAGCGCCCGGATCTCACCGAGCCCGGTGTCCTGGCCGATCGGTGCCGCACCCGCCCGGCACAGCTTGATCCCGTTGTACTTGGCCGGGTTGTGGGACGCGGTGAACATCGCGCCGGGCAGGTCCAGCGAGCCGGCGGCGAAGTAGAGCAGGTCGGTGGAGCCGAGCCCGGCCATAACCACGTCCGCGCCCTGGCCCGCCGCCCCATCGGCGAACGCCTCCGACAGCGGGACCGACGAGTCACGCATGTCGTGCGCGACGACGATCCGGGGGGCGTCCAGCAGGCGCACAAACGCGGCGCCGACGGCGTGGGCGACGTCGGAGTCGAACTCGGACGGCACAACACCCCGAACGTCGTATGCCTTGAAGATCCGCGACAGGTCGTGCACCCTTCCGCCTTCCCGGTCACCAGCCCCGCCGGCGGCACCGCCGGCAGCAGTCCAGCGCCGCCAGCAGCAGTCCAGGTGCTGCCGACAGCAACGCCGACGACCTTACCGACACGGCGCCGGCCCTGGTGGAGCCGTTCGGGTACCCGACACCCGGCCCGGTGAGGGTCCGGCCCGGCGCGAGGCCCGCCGGGCCGGAGCGGGACGGGGCCGATTCAGGACGGCCGGGGAAGGACCCGCAGATGACCGCGCCGACCTGGGGTTGTGGACGGGTCGGGCGGGTCCTCACGACCCGTGGGCCGGGCCACCTCACGAACCGCGTCCGCGAGCGCCTCAAGGTCGTCAGAGGCTGGACTGTGCCTGGACTCACCCTCGATGCGCACGACCGCCCAGCCCAGTGGCACAGTAAGGCGGTCGGCATGCGTCCCGCACAGGTCGTAGGAATGCGGCTCGACGTATGGGGAGAGTGGCCCGAGGACGGCTGTCGACTCGGCGTAGGCGTACGTGAGTGTGGCGACCGCAGCTGCTGAACATGCCGAGCGGGAGCAGCGCCGAGGCTTCACGTTCCGGACGGTAGCCCCCGGAACGGGCGACGGCCATCACCGCCCGCCGTGTCGCATCCATCCACGGAAGAAACGTAATAGATTCATGACGCTGCGCGTCCAACCGGTCGCACCGGCGGGACACCGGAACCCGGGTACCGACGGGGGTGTGGCGGAGGATACAGCGGATCCCGGCGGGAGATCCCGGGGGGCGCCCGGCACGGCCGGCATGGCGAGCCGTACGCTCACAACATGGCGGACAACGCCTCCACCGGCACCTCCTGGGGAACCCCCGCGCCGGACTTCCCGTCCACCCAACCACCCATACGCGCATCGCGCCGTCGTGACCGGCGCGGGCGTGGCCTGCGAGGGCTGCTCATCCCGCCGGAGGTTCCCGCCTACCGCAGCCGCGGCGAGCGGTTCGACGACCTCGTCCTGGACGCCGTCGAGCACCTCGAGCACCGCTGGTCGGCCGAACTCGCCGGCGTCGAGTTCGTGGTCGAGGACGTCCCGCCCATACCGGCCGTGCTCGGCCTGGACGATCCGGTACCGCTGGCCCACCACCAGCCCCCGGCCGGCCGGGGGCGGTCCGCGACACCGGACCGGATCATCATCTACCGGCGGCCGCTGGAAGCCCGCGCGATGGACACCGACGACCTTGCCGAACTCATCCTGGACGTACTGATCCACAAGGTCGCGGACATGCTCGGCATGGAACCGGAGGTCATCGATCCCGAGGGCCACGGCTGGCACGAGGATGAATAGCCAGGTGCTCTACATGCGACGAACACAACATGCCGGCTTCCCGACCGGCCGTGGGCGCCCGCGACGGTGTCGCGTCGGGTAGCCTGATGATCAGTTGGGTCGACCGTTCGCATGCAAGTGACGATATAAGCAACAATGCAAGTGACGATGCAAGCGACAATGTAAATGACGACGACGTAAACGACGACACAGGCGGCGCTGTAGGCGACGCGCATGTAGACGACACAGAACTCGGGACACACGGCGAAGGAATACCTACCGCGGGAATGTAACCGCCGAAGGACACCCCGCAATCACCCATGACACCTGGGTCCGGACCGTGTCAGGCCTGGCCGTGGCACTGTAGAGGATCTTTCCCCGATGACTACGCCGATGGTCACGCGACCCGGGGCCGATCGCCGGTACCTTTTCAACCCTGCCGGGGGCATCCTCCGGAGGAGCGCCGAAAGGCTTTCCGGCCAGTCGGTGCCGTGCGGTGCCGACAACGACGACGGATCCTGACGACGACGGAGACCCTGACGACGGATCCTTCCGCCCGGAGGAGGCCGAGCAATAGTGACAGGCGGCGAGCAATAGTGACAGGTGGCCAGTCCGCTGGGATTCTGCGTTTGTTCGGGCGGGTGCGCGACTACGACTGGGGCTCGCCCACCGCCATCTACGATCTGCTCGGCGAGGACCCCTCCGGCCGGCCCGCCGCGGAACTGTGGCTGGGCACCCATCCGAGCGCACCGTCCGAGATCGAGATCGAGACCGAGACCGGCGGCCGGCGGCGACCGGCCGAGGCCGCCGTGGGTCGGCTGCCGTTCCTGCTGAAGGTTCTCGCCGCCGACAAGGCGCTCTCCCTGCAGGTGCATCCGGACAGGGCGCAGGCGCAGGCCGGTTTCGACGGCGAGGAGCGGGCCGGAGTGCCACCGCAGGCTCCCCACCGCCGGTACCGGGACCGCAACCACAAGCCGGAACTGATCGTCGCGCTCACACCCTTCCGTGCTCTGGCCGGTATTCGTGACCCACAACGCACCCTGTGCGTGGTGCAGAGCCTCGGCCACCCCCCGCTGACCGCCGCGTTCGAGCCCCTGTGGGAAGACCCGTCCGCCGGGGCCGCGACGGTCCTGCGCACGCTGCTGACGATGCCCGCCCACCAGGTGCGCGGCCTCGTCGACGGGATAGTCAAGGCCGCCGGCATGATCGGCCCGCGGGCGGAGCCCGACGTGGCGGCAGCCGCCGACCTGGTCGGCCAGCTCGCCGTGGCACACCCCGGCGACGTCGGTATCGCCGCGGCACTGCTACTCAACGACGTGCTGCTCCAGCCGGGAGAGGCGCTCTTCCAGCCCGCTCGCCTGCTGCACGCCTACGTCCACGGCGTCGGCATAGAGATCATGGCCACGTCCGACAACGTGCTGCGCGGGGGTCTGACCTCGAAACACGTCGACGTGGACGAACTGCTGCGCGTCCTGGACCCGACGCCGACCCGGGCACCTGTGCTCGCGCCCCGGACCGTGCGCGGGGCGGCCGGGATCACCGTGCGTACCTGGGACGTACCGGTCGATGATTTCGTGCTGGCTGAGGCGGTGTGTGACGAGACCATGCCCAACCGGGCGGATCCCCGCGGAAACGTCCACGACGGCTCGGTCACCGTCCGGCGCCCCGCCGTCCTGCTGGTGACCGACGGCACCGTCATGGTGGAGGGCATGGGTGTCTGCGCGACCAGGCTTCGACGCGGCCAGGCGGCCATTGTGGCCCCGGCCCCAGGTGCACAAGGAGTGTCAGAGGCGGAAGGAGTGTTGACCCTGCGTGGACGGGGCAGGGTGTTCCTAGCCTCGCCCGGGTCGTGCGCACCGTCCTGACCGGTTCTCGCAGCGGCCAGGATGGTGTGCGGCGCCCACGGCTGCCGTCATCGGCCATCGACCTGTCGGCGGGCCATCGGACTGCCGGCCATCGGACTGCCGGCTGCCAGCTACCGGCGGAAGGCGACCCGGGGGTCCTGAAACAGGGCAGGGGCGAACGCCGTCCGCGGCGCCGCCGAGAGGGTCAGCGCGGAGAACCAGCCGGTAGTGCCGATCGTCTGCGCCGCGACCAACGGTCCGCCACGGGTAACCATCCGCATGGCGCCGGCCAGCCCGACGGACACCGTCCGGCCGGCCGGGATCCGCAGCACGTTCCCGTCGAGCCACACCGTCACCGCGGTCTCCGGCGCGGTGAGTACCAGGGCTGACAGTGTCTGCCCCGGCACGGCGGGTAGCAGCGTGGCAGCTGCCACGTCAGGCTCGATCACGTCCGCCGCGCCGACCCACAGGTGCTCCGGCGCCGCTGCCACGGCCGGCGGGCCCCCGGCAGGCTCCACGGGCAGCCCGAGACCGGCAACGACCGGCCCACCCGAGATCACGACCACCCGTACCGCCGTGCCGATCCCCTCCGGTGACGCGACGGCACCGACCAGCGCCGGTAACCGCAGGACACCACCGCCGGGCACGCGCACCGCCGCCAGGCCCGCCGGGGTGAAGCGTGCGGACGCCGTGAGCAGTTCCAGGCGGATCACCGCGTCCGCTTCGGGTGCGGCCACCACGACCTGCGCGCCCGCGATACCGGTCGGCACACCGACCGCGCCGGCCAGAACCAGCGAACCCACCGGTCCGCTCCCGGCCGCCACGGGCACGACGGCCGGGTCCGGTGCGAACGGCGCGCCCGCGCGGTCCAGCACAGCAGCGGTCAGACGCCCGTCCCGCACCCGGATCCGCACTGCGGTGGCTTCGGCGTCGGGTACCCAGTCGGTCAGCCGACGGGTCACACTCGCCATGGGCGGCACCGAGACACCGTCGGTGACCATGGAGTCGGTGACCCGGGCGTCGGTGACCGGCGTCCCCCGGCCGGCCGACCTGAACAATGTGATCTCGACGCGCGCGGGCGCGATCTCGGGGTTGGTGAGGATGACCAACGGGTCACGTCCGGTGATGGTGCCCGGGCCGACGAACCAGAACTCGCTCCTCGGCGGATCACAGCGCGCCCGGGCGGGCGCGTGGCCGGGCGCGCCCGCAACGGTCACCGTGGCGCTCAGGCCGGCCGCCGCAGGACCGCTGGCATGCACGGCCAGCGGCATACCGCCGTGCACCTGGACCGACACGCCCCGCACCCGCGCCTGACCGGTGGGGACGTCACGCACCGCACTGCCCATGGACAGCCAGATCCGTCCGGCCGCGCCCGGCCTCCCTCCCACCGTGCCGCCGGCGGTCGCGATGTCGGCTGTCAGCATGCTGCCCGCCGCGCCGCCCACCGGGGGGTTGAGATCCGGACACAGCAGCGTCGCGGACGTCACCGGCACCCGCAGGCCGGCCGGAGGCAGCGCCGGTCCGGGCCGGATCCCTCCCGCGGACCGGACGAGGACGGCCAGGGCCAGCACGGTGGACAGGGCGAACACGACGACAGCCGCGATCACCACCGCTGGGCGCGCGCGTCCGGCCCGTCCCGCCGTCCCCACCGACCGGATCGGTCGCCCGGGCTGCTCCGGCCCCCCGGGCTGCTCCGGCCGATCGTGCTGGTCCGGCCGGGTGGACGGCCGGGACGCACCCGTCCCGGTCACCGCGGGGATCCCGCCGCCGCCCCGCTCGCGGCCCGCCGGGCCGGCGCCACCCCGGGCGCGTCCGGCACCGCGCCGGGCGCTCCCGCACCAGGCAACACCGCACCAGGCAACACTGCGCCGGGCAGACCCGCCGGTCCGGACGGCAGGCAGCGCCACACCACGGCGTCGTCCGCCACCTGTTCCCGGACCAGCCCGGGCACGGAGTCCAGCGTGGCGACCAGCAACGGCGACGCGCCCGCACGCGGGACGACAACAGCGCGCACAGCCAACGCCGCAAGCCCGCCGGCAGCAGCCGCACGCCCGACGACGAGGTCCGCGACGACCGCCCCGACTGCCGCGCCGCCGGATGCGGACATCGCGGCGAAGGTAGCGTCCAGGCGCGGGCCGCGGGCGTCCGTGAGCGTGTAACCGACCGGTGAGTCCCGCGACGGCTGGCGCAGTACCAGCACGCGGGCGTCCTGCCCGGACATCTGTGCCACCGCGAGCACGGAAACCGCCATCCCGCCCGCGCGTGCGGCGGCACCGGCAGCCACCTCGCCGGCATCGGCGACCATGAGCGCGCCGGCGAGCGGGCCAGCCGCGACGGCTCCACCGAGGGACAGCGCCGTGACCTGGCGCCAGCCGAGCGGGTGACGGCGAAGCGCACCACGTGCCCCTGTCACCGACAGTGCACAGGCTAGTAGCATCCCGATGATGGCGACCGCGAGCTGCGCGGCGGCAAGCTCCCCGGTGCGCCCGGCACCACCCGCATGGGTCTCGACGGCCGCACCGGCCAGGCCGACAACGACCACGCCCCATGCCGCGAGGACGGGCTTACGGGTGTCGGCACGCACGGCCCCGACCGCGCCGGTGAGCGCAACCGGTACCAGTACGGCCACCGCAAGGCCGGCAACGTGCCCGCCGGTCGGCCCGGCGGCTGACAACTCGGCAGCTGGCATGGCCGGCCCCAGCCATCCCGGCAGCGCACCGGCCGTGGTGCCCATGCCGGCCCGACCAGTCGCACCCACCGCAGGCAGGGCACCCAAGGCGTCGACGGCCGCACTGTGCCGCCACGGCCATCCAAGGACCGCACTGTGCCATGGCCACAACAGGATGGTGCCGGCGACGGCCACGGCGAGCACGGGCACCAGCCGGCGCGGTCGGCGCAGCAGCACCACCGCGACGGCGAGCCCGACGACGGCGGACAGAAACAGCGTCGGTGCGCAGGCGACCGCGGCGAGCAGCCTGAACGCGAACCGGCGGACCGCGGGCCAGGTTGCGCGGCCAGTGTCCGGTTGCGCCACCAGCACGGCCGCGGCGGTGAGAACACCGGGGAGCATCACGAGCGCGAACACCACGTCGACGCGTCCGGCGGCAACCCCCCAGATCATCGGGGGAGCCAGCGCGTAGCCGGCCGCGACGACCACCCGGACCGGCGTACGCAGCCCACCACTACCGGAGACGCCACGACCGCGGCCTACGTGAGCGGATGCGGCATAGGCTGCGAGGCCGGCAAGCGCCGGCCCGCCCAGCAGGACGACGTCGGCCGCAAGCCACGGCTTGCCGCCCAGCGCGGTCGCGAGAACGGCCAACGGCACCAGCCACAGCGGGGCCGCTCCCCCCGGTCCGGATGCCACAGAGCCGGGAGATCCCGAGCCGATCAACCCCGAGGCGGGGAACCCGCCGGGCCAGCCGGACAGAGCGGCCGACCACAGGTCCCGGGCACCGTCGGGTAACGGCAATGACACGGCCACGCCGGGTATCCGGCAGGCGACCGTCCCCGGCCCCCATCCCGCTCCGAGCATGAAGCGTGCCGCCACAAGACTCACGACGGCCAGCGCCCCGGAAAGTAGCAACGCAGGACGGGCCGCCGAGGCCGGAGGTCCGCTGCGCCCTCGGCGGAGGAAAAGCGAAAGGAAAAGCGAAAGGGCGTGCAGGAGCATGCGCGCCGTGCCCGACGGTCCGCCCCGGGCCGCCAGCAGCGGGCGCAACGTCCGGGCGGGCACCCGCGCGGACGCCGCCCGCCGCCGCCGCGCCCGCCACAGCCAGCCGGGACGGCCCATCACCTCAGCGGCCGCGACGACCTCGTCCAGGCCCTGCCGGAACCGGCCGCCGGCGGCCAGAGCAGCACCACGACCCAACCCCGCCGGCATGAGCCACAGCCATGCCGGTATCAGCAGGCCGGCACCGATGTTGGCCATCCGGACCTGCAACTCCTCCCGCCGCAGGTCACGGTGGTCGGCCTGCCCGCCGTGGCCACAGTCGCCGTGATCATGCTGCCCGCGGACGGGGGCGGGGTGACCAGCGGTCCGGGCGACGTGGATCACCGCGGGTGGTACGACCACCACCCGCATCCCCGCGCGCCAGGCCCGCCAGCAGAAGTCGAGATCGGCGACGGTGACGAGATCCGGGTCGAACCCGCCGAGAAGGTGCCACGCCTGCCCGCGGACGAGTGCACCCGCGGACGAGACCGCCAGGACGTCCCGGACGGCGTCGTGCTGGCCGCTGTCGATCTCGCCGGGGCTGATCCCGGTCACCCGGTGCCCGGCGCTATCCACGCCGGCTCCGGCTTCGACGAGCAGCTTCGGGTCGGCCCAGTCGAGCACCTTCGGGCCGAGCACGGTGGCGCTGGGGTCCAGCGCCGCGTAAGTCAGCAACCGCTCCAGCGTGTCAGGGGCCGGTACCCAGTCATGGTGCAGTAGCCAGAGGAAGTCCGGCGTACCGGTGATCCGATGCGCCAGTCCCGCAGCCACGGCCGCCCCGTAGCCGGTTCCTGGCGGCAGAGTGAGGACCGGCAGCCTCGGACCGTCCGGGATCCGTACCCGGCGGGCCGGCGGCCTGCCGCTCACGTCCACCATGACGACCTGGTCGGGTGGACGGGTCTGACGGTCGAGAGCACTCAGTGTCTGTGTCAGACCCGGGCCCGCGACAGCGTCCGAGAGGGCGTGCCCAGGATGCCCTCGACAGGCGGCACTCCGGCCCCGATCGGAGACGACCACGATCGCGACGACCTCGACCGTGACATGCTCGCCGGCGACATGCTTCAGGCTGCTACCGCCAGCAGCCGGACGCCCGGCATGCGGTGGCGATGACCCGGTGGTGGTCACGCCGCCGATGCCTGCCTACCAAACTTCCCGGGAGACCCTCCCGGACCTCTCAGATCGGTTTCCGGATTCCGGGTCCGGCAGGAACCTCGAGCACGCGAGAAACATGATCGCGCCGCCGGCAGGCGGTCTAGACCGCCTGCCGGCGCAGCCGGCGCCGCTCCCGCTCGGACATCCCGCCCCAGATCCCGAATCGTTCGTCCTTTTCGAGCGCGTACTCCAGGCATTGGCTCCTGACCTCGCAACCCGAACAGATGCGTTTGGCCTCGCGGGTCGATCCGCCCTTCTCCGGGAAGAACGCCTCCGGATCGGTCTGGGCGCACAGAGCGCGCTCCTGCCACTCCGGTGGGTCCGCGAAGATGTCGTCGAGACCGAGAGCGACGACATCGGCCAGGGCACCGCTGCGTGGCTCATCGGCCACAGTGTCACCGGCGCGCGACCGGCCGGCGGTCGACTCTACCGATATCAATTCAGTGAATTCATCTTCTTCTTTGTCATCATCATTGTCGCCATCATGAAAATCAATATCAAAATCGACGTGGAACTCGGCGGTGGTCAGCTCCCGGCCCCCACGGCGACCGGGATCCGACTGCCCAGGCCACTCGGTGGCCGTGGGCTGCGTGGACAACCCGGCACGTGGCCGGTGTGTTTCGGCGAGGACGATGTGGACGCCCGCGTCGGTGCGTTCCATGTGGACTCCTCCAGACCCGTCGCGGTGCGGTCGGCCACCCCCCGGGCGCCGGCGCGCAGGTGACTGGTGTCCACACCGGCCGGGTGAGTGCTTTACCGCACCTTCCCCACCGGCGGGGGAAATGACACGCCGGTAATTACACGCGCCGAAGACGGCCACGTCAACCCCACCAGCGCAACATCCTCTACAACCAGCGATCAAACAATAGCTCACGGTAGCAGGATGCCGTTACGGAGGGTCCTCGCCTGCGGCGCTGAGCGATACGCAAGAAGTCCTCGAAGCTCCTGACCAGGCCATTTTACCCTCCGAAATCAGGCAAATCCGCCATGAATTGTCCTTCTCATGACATCTCCTCCTATCTGGCAGGCTTCCGCTTCCGCGGATACCCACCGGGGCACCAGCAACGAATACCGCCGGCTATCGGACCCTCACCGGCCCACGGCAAAACCACGATCAACCTGATGGCCGGACGCCGACAGTACGCCGACGGGCATCCGCCCACCGCCCATCCTTGCGGGTCGGCGGGATCAACCGTCACGCGGCGGCGGTCCCGCAGGCTGCGATCCGGCGGAAGCCCGGCGGAAGCATTGTCCGGCGGGATCACCGAGCCGGGTGCCACCGCGACAGGAGTCGGGACTTAAGGACCCGTCAGGAAATGATCGGAAGGATCCTCCGGACGGCCCCGCCGCCGGAGGGATCCTCACCCACGCCGATCCCCGCGGGGAGGCCCTCGCCGAACCGGCCGTCACCCGGCGCAGCCGCATCCTCCCTGCGCGCCACGGCCAACCGCTCCGCCGGGACGTCCCCGTAGGTTGTCGTACGCTGGCGCGCCGGCCGTCCCGCGGCATGGGCCAACGCTTCCAGCTGCGCGATGGAGCGGGCCGACCCGTGCCGGGAACCGGCCATCCGGCTGATGGTCTCCTCCATGAGCGTGCCGCCGACGTCGTTGACCCCGCCGCGCAGGACCTGCTCACAACCGTCCGGCCCGAGCTTCACCCAGGAACACTGGACGTTGTCGATCGCGCCGTGCAGGAGCAGCCGGGCCATCGCGTGCACCGCCCGGTTCTCCCCGACGGTGGGACCGGGCCGGGCCACGCCGGCCAGATAGATCGGCGAACTGTGGTGGACGAACGGCAGCGCCACGAACTCGGTGAACCCGCCGGTCGACTCCTGGATGCGACGCAGCAGCCGCAGGTGGGCCACCCAGTGCGCCGGCGTGTCCACATGCCCGTACATCATCGTGGCGGACGACCGCAGGCCCACCTGGTGGGCGGTTGTGATGATTTCCACCCAGGTCGAGGCCGGCAGCTTGCCCTTGGTCAGCACCCAGCGCACGTCGTCGTCGAGGATCTCGGCTGCCGTTCCCGGAATCGAGTCGACGCCGGCCTCGCGGGCCGCTGTCAGCCAGTCGCGGATGGACAGACCTGTCCGGCTGACCCCGTTGACGACCTCCATCGGAGAATAGGCATGCAGGTGCACACCGGGCACCCGACTCTTGATCTCGCGGGCCAGGTCGAAGTAGGCGGTCCCGGGCAGGTCCGGGTGGATGCCCCCCTGCATGCATATCTCGGTGGCGCCGACCGCCCACGCCGCTTCGGCCCGGGCGCCGACCTCCTGCTGGGACAGCGTGTAGGCGTCGGCGTCACCCCGTCGCTGCGCAAACGCGCAGAACCGGCATCCGGTGTAGCAGACATTCGTGAAGTTGATGTTCCGGTTGACGATGTAGGTGACGTCGTCACCGACGGCGTCCCGCCGCAGATCGTCCGCGAGCCGGCAGAGCTCCTCCAGCGCTATGCCCGACGCGCCGAACAGGGCGAGAGCGTCTGCGTCGCTGATGCCCGCCGGATCGTCGGCCGCATGGCGCAACGCGGTCCTTGTGTCGCCGTCGAGGCGCGCCGGCGCTGTTCCGCCGGCACCGGCGGAATCCTCCCCTCCGGCTCCCGCCCCGGTTCCGGTTCCGGCCTGCGAAGCCGTGCCGGGCACGGGCACATCCGGTGCGGCACGGGTCCCCGTGCCGACCACCCCGTCGGCGCCGGTGCCCGCGGCGCTGACCTGTTCGCGCAGGACGTCCCAGTCGCCGTAGACCGACGCGAAGTCCGCCCTGCGGTCGGTGCGGCGGCCGGAGACGTCGATGGCCGCCTGCAGGTCGACCCGGCCGCTGTCGGCGAGGCCACCGTCCGGTTCCTGCCAGGGGCGGCCCACCGCGACCGCTGCGGCCCGCAGCAGCCCGTCCGCAGCGCCCAGCGCGTCCACGTACGGGCGCAGCCTGGGGTCCAGCCACGGTTCGTCCAGGTAGGGCGGGTATGCGGTCAACCGTGGCCGCAATGTGAAGCCGGCCGCCGCCGTGACCGCGGCCAAGGCCGCCACCGCCGGCCAGGGCCGTTCCGGGTTGACGTGGTCCGGGGTCACCGGTGACACCCCGCCCCAGTCGTCGATGCCGGCGGCCAGCAGCAGCGCGCACTCGTCGGGGTCGACCAGGTTCGGCGGCGCCTGTACCCGTAGGGACGGGCCGAGCACCAGCCTGGCAACGGCGACCGCCGCGGCAAGCTCCTCGGCGCCGACGTCGGGTGCACCCCGCATCGCCGTGTCGTCCTTGGCCCGGAAGTTCTGGACGATCACCTCCTGGATGCCACCGTAGCGGCGGGCCACCGCCCTGATCGCGAACAGCGTCTCGGCGCGTTCCAGGTAGGTCTCGCCGATACCGAGCAGCAATCCGGTGGTGAACGGCACCGACAGCCGGCCAGCGTCATCCAGCACCCGCAGCCGGCGGGCCGGCTCCTTGTCGGGCGAGCCGTGGTGCGGGCCGCCCGGAGTGGACCACAGCCGGGTCGCGGTCGTCTCCAGCATCATGCCCATGGACGGCGCGACCGGCTTGAGCCGAGCCAGCTCCTGCCAGGACAGCACCCCGGGATTCAGGTGCGGCAGCAGCCCGGTCTCCTCCAGGACGGCGATGGCCGCCGCCCGTAGGTAGCCGAGGGTGGAGTCGTAGCCGTGGGTGTCCAGCCACTGGCGCGCCACCGGCCAGCGATCCTCAGGACGATCACCCAGGGTGAACAGCGCTTCCGCGCAGCCCGCCGCCGCGCCCCTGCGGGCGATCTCGACGACCTCGTCCAGGCTCAGGTAGGGCGCGGACAGCCGGTGCGGGACGGTCGCGAACGTGCAGTAGTGGCACCTGTCCCGGCACAACCGCGTGAGGGGGATGAACACCTTCGGCGAATAGGTGATCGTGTCCGGACGCCCGGCCGAGCGCAGGCCCGCGTCCCGTACCCGTGCCGCCGACGCGGACAGATCAACGAGATCGTCCTCACGGGCGGCCATCAGCACGGCCGCCTCCACCGCGTCGAGGACCACACCGTCGCGGGCCCGGCGCAGCGCGCGCCGCAGCGCCGGGCCCGCCGGCGGCGGCTGGGCACCGGGCCGTACCGGTCGCCTGGCGTCAGGCGTCACCGCCGGTGTGGCGTCGTTCGCCGCGGCGCGGGACGAACTGTGCGCGGGCTCCCGCGATCTCGTCATCTACCCACCCGAATCCCAATGATCAGATATCAAGAACGACGCGATCATGCTTTTCTCGCGCCCGAGCCGCAATGGCGCCCGGCCACGCCGCCAGGGCCACCTCAACGATTCGCTTGGCTACCGTCAGTGCCCGAAGGAGGCCCTGGTCACTAGGTGGCGATGGTGCGCAGCCGGACGACAACACCGAGGGTGCTGTACGTCCGGGCGCGAGCGGCAAGCCGGTCACAACGCCGGGACACCGGGTCGCCGGCCGGCGTCGGGGGCCTGCCCGCGGTACGGCGCATCTGCGAACGCCTGGCGGCCTCGGCCTGCGGATGGCGTGCGCCGGCCAGCGCCCGGGCAAGAGTTGCCGTGAGGGCGTCGAGGCGGTGGCTCATAACGGTCGACTTCGGCTGGGACATGGATCGTCCTTTCCGGTTGCGGCGCCGCGTGCCGGCAGCGCCCGTCCCCAGTCTCACCACCCTCTCTAAGCAGAATCAAGAGATACGACGCACCAAATACGATCCGCTACCCCTTCAAGATCATAACGCAAGCGGGACAAATAATGACCTTGACGGGTGGATACGCCGATAACGGGCGACATATCCACTGTTGACGTCCATCACGTGTCGCTGATCCGTGCACCTTCCTCCGACCTACGGCAGCGGCTGTCGCTAGGCTGATCAGGTGCCGCGTAACCGCCAGGAGGTCCCACGCGAGGAGCGAATAGACGCGCTGCTGGCCGTCGCCGAGCAACAGTTCCTCGCCCGGGGCTTCGCCGCCACATCCGTCGCCGAAATCGCCCGGGCCGCGGGCATTGAGCCGGGCTCGGTCTACTGGTATTTCCGATCGAAGGACCACGCCTTCGCCGCCGTCCTCAACCGGCTTCTCGACGGTGAGGTCGACCGTATCGACGCACTCGACGGCGATCCGGCGCAGAAGCTGTTCGCGGCCCTGGACTCGGTCGAGCGCCGGCGCTCCCTGCATCCCTGTGTGGCCGAACGTGCGCCGCACTCGCCGACGGTCATGGAGTACCACGAACGGCTGCACTCCTGGCTCCACGATCTGGCTCTCGCCACGGTCACCGACCATGTCGACGAAACGGAGCAGGACATCGCCGCGGACGCGGTCGTGGCCACGATCGAAGGCGGGCTGGCCGACCCCGCTCCGACGCGACCGACCAGCAGCCTTGTGCGCTATCTGCTGGCCGCATTCACCGTCCACGATCCCGAAACCGGAGCCAGGCCGGAAACTGCAGCCAGGACCATCCCACCGTCCTAGTGTACTGCGCCGGAAATCTGAGCTTTTAGTTCTTAACTGTTCCGGC